>NZ_VRYY01000333.1 GCF_015731765.1 Nitratidesulfovibrio oxamicus | reverse complement strand
GCCCCGGCGGCCCGGCCTTTTCGCGCGGCGGCGCCGCGTGACCCCGGATACCGCCGGGCAGCGCGCCGCGCATGTTTCAGAATCAGTCGCAAGGAGCAACCGGCGTGCAGTGGGACGTCGTCTGGAGAAATTTCGATTACCTGCTCGTGGGCTCGTGGCCGCAGGGGCCGCTGGGCGGTCTTGCCATGAGCGTGGTGCTGGCCATCGGCGGCATTTTCGGCGCGTTCTGGCTGGGCCTTGGCTTTGGCCTGCTGCGCCTGTCCGACCGCTGGTGGCTGCGCCTGCCCGCCATCATCTACGTGGAGGTCATCCGCGGCATCCCGCTGCTGATGCTGATCTTCTGGTTCTATTTCCTTGCCCCCATCGTGCTTGGCCACACCCTGCCAGAGGCGGAGAGCGCCCTTGTGGCCTTCATCGTGTTCACCGGCGCCTACATCGCCGAAATCGTGCGCGCCGGGGTGCTTGCCCTGCCGCATGGCCAGATGGAGGCCGCGCGCGGCACCGGGCTTTCCAAGACCCAGGCCATGATCTACGTCATCCTGCCGCAGGCCCTGCGCAACATGATTCCCTCGTTCGTGAACCAGTTCGTCAGCTTGACCAAGGACACCTCGCTCGCCTACATCATCGGCGTTTCCGAACTTACCCGCACGGCCACCCAGATCAACAACCGCGAGCTGACTGCTCCGGCGGAACTCTTCTTCACCATCGCCGTGCTGTACTTCATCGTCTGCTGGACCCTGACCGCCGCAAGCCGGCGCATGGAACGGCAGATGGCCCGATACCAGGCAAGGTAACCACGTGTCCGACCTTATCCGCATCAGCATCGTCATTGCCGCCGACTGCCCCGAGGACCTGGAAACCGTCGACGCCGTCCTGGCCCTTGCCGTGCCCTTCGGCTGGGAAGAGGAAAGCCTGCCCGACGGCTCCGTGCGCCTGCGCGTGCACACCGACAACCCCGCCTTCTGCGAACAGCTTCTGGCCACCCTGCGCGCCGAACTGCCCCGCGCCGAGGTGACCCGCGATTCCGTGCCCGATACCGACTGGACCCTGGCCTGGCGCGACTTCTTCACGCCCGTGCCCTGCGGCACCCACTTCTTGGTCATCGCCCCGTGGATGATCGACACCATCGACCTTGAAGGCCGCACCCCCATCGTCATCGAGCCCAAGACCGCCTTCGGCACCGGGCACCATCCCACCACCGCCCTGTGTCTCGGCGCCGTCTCAGAGCTCGCCGCCTCCGGTCGGCTGCGGCCAGGCCTGCGCTTTCTCGACCTTGGCACCGGCTCCGGCATCCTCGCCATCGGCTGCGCCAAGCTGGGCATGACCGGCGTGGCCACCGACATCGACATGCTGGCCGTGGAAAACGCCGAGGAAAACCGCGTCATCAATGCCGTGGCCCCCGCCATCGACGTGCGCCTCGGCAGCACCGACGCCGCCCGGGGCGAACGCTACGACGTGCTGCTCGCCAACATCCTCGCCCAGCCCCTGAAAGACCTCGCCCCCGACATCCTCGGCCTGCTGGCTCCCGGCGGATGCCTCGTCCTCTCCGGCCTGCTCGCCGTACAGGCGGACGGCGTGGAAGCCGCCTACACCAGCCTCGGCATGCCCCCCGCACGCCGCCGCGTGGAAGGCGAATGGGCCGCCCTGATCTGGGAGTAGGGAAGAAGAGTTACGAAATTACGGAAGTACCGGGGAGGGGATCTTTTGCGGCAGCCGTTAGATGAGCGCGAAGCGCGAGTCTTACGGATGGCGACCGCAACGCGTAAAAAGGTCTCCCTCCCCGGACCCCGCTCTGATGCCTTCATCCGTAATGCTCGAAGACTCGCATAACGGTTGAAGCTCCCCCCAAAACTTTTCAATTGGGGTAATGAAGGGGTAGGCCGAGAATTTTTGTGCCGCGTTACTCGATGTAGTGACGCGGTATTTTTATTGGAAAAATATTCCCTTAAGGGGGTGCAGGGGGCAATGCCCCCTGCCCGCCGGAGGCGTAAAAAAAGACACGACCTGCTGCCGGAGGCATATGCACAGCCCCCGGAACAGAGACGCGCCATCGGTTGCGGGGCATGCGTGATGAGGCTAGGGTGTCGGCCTATGCGAGGGAAACGGGAACGCCTGTTGCGCGAGATGTACGCGGCCATGCACGCCAGGCTGGGGCCGAGCGGCTGGTGGCCGGGCGAGACGCCGCTGGAAGTCTGCGTGGGCGCGGTGCTGACCCAGAATACCGCGTGGACCAACGTGACAAAGGCCATCCTGCGCCTGCGGGATGCGGGCGTGCTGGCCAGTGGTCAGGCGCTGTTGTCCCTGCCCGAGGCGGATATGTCCGAACTGATCCGCCCTGCGGGATTCTTTCGGCTGAAGGCGGTGCGGCTGCGCAACCTGCTGCGCTTCCTGGATGATGCCTGCGGCTTCGACTTCAGTGTGCTGGCCGGGCAGGAACTGGACTACCTGCGCCCCCGGCTGCTCAATGTGTCGGGCATCGGGCCGGAAACGGCGGATTCCGTCCTGCTGTACGCCGTGGGGCTGCCCACCTTCGTGGTGGACGCCTACACCCGGCGCATCCTGCACCGGCACGCCATGGTGCCGGACGACATCCCTTACCACGAACTGCGCGACGTGTTCATGGACGTACTGGAACCGGACGTGCCCCTGTACAACGAATTCCACGCCCTTCTGGTGCGGGTTGCGGCGCAGTGGTGCCGGGCCCGCGCTCCGCGTTGCGCCGATTGCCCCCTGTGCCCCTTCCTCGACGGCGGGGGGGCTTGAGTCATGCGCCTGTTCCGGCATGTATTTCTGCCGTTCCGTGCGGCTGCCGCCGAGGCGGGGCAGGTTGCCGGGCGGACTGCCGGACGGGCTGCCGGACGGGCTGCCGGACGGAACGGCGACCGTCCGTGCGCG
>NZ_VRYY01000343.1 GCF_015731765.1 Nitratidesulfovibrio oxamicus | reverse complement strand
GGTGGGATCGTTCGACGAGCTGTTCGGCGTGCTGCGCAGGGTAGGCGCCCTGGCTGGCGAGCCGCAACGCGCCGCCGCACTGGAAACGGCCCTGCGCGCCCGGCTGGACGCAGTGGCCGCGCGGGTGGCGGATCGCACCCCGCCTGCCGTATTCTTCGAGGTGCGCCACCCCAACCTGCTGGCCGCCGGGGCCGATTCCATCGTCACCGACATCATCGCCCGCGCCGGGGGCCGCAACTGCGTCACCGCCGAAGGTCGGGTGGCCCGCCTGAGCGAAGAGGAGTTGCTGCGGCTCGACCCTGCCGTCTATCTGCTGCAACGCGGTCCCATGAACCCGGATCCGGAACCGCCCGCCACGCGGCCCCACTACGCAACCCTGTCCGCCGTCCGGAATGGCCGCGTGCTCGAAGTGGACGAGGCCCGGTATTCCCGCCCCGGCCCCCGCGCCGTGGACGCCGTGGAGGAACTTGCCCGCTACCTGCACCCCGATGTATGGGGCACCACTCCGGCCACACCCGCGACCGACCACAAGCAGACTGTCCCCTGAACCCGCGGCTTGCCCGGCCCCATGACCTGTCCTGTCCGTACCGACCGCGTCCTATCCCCAAGAGGTTTTTCATGCCCGCCTTCAATGATACGCCCCGGCCCGCCTGCGGCACCCTGTTCGGCATCGGCGTCGGCCCCGGCGAGCCGGATCTGCTGACCCTGCGCGCCGCCAACGCCCTGTCGCGGGTGCACGTGGTGTTTGCCGCCTCGTCCACGCGCAACGACTATTCGGTGGCGCTGGACATCGCCCGTCCCCACCTGCCCGCCGACGTGCGCATCGAGACGCTGGGGTTTCCCATGACCCGCGACAAGGCCGCCCTGGCGGCAGCGTGGGAGGCCAATGCCCGCGCGGTGGCCGACACCCTGCGCAAGGGCGACGACGCAGCCTTCCTGACCCTGGGCGACCCGCTGATCTATTCCACCTTCGGCTACCTGTTGCGCACCCTGCGCCGGGTGGCCCCGGACCTGCCCGACGACGCGGTGCAGGTGGTGCCGGGCGTCACCTCGTACCAGGCGGCGGCTGCCCGCACCCGCACCATCCTGTGCGAGGCGGATGAAACCCTGCTGCTGGTGCCCGGCGTGAACGGCACGGACAAACTGGCCGCCGACGTGGCGGGCGCGGACAACGCCGTGATCCTGAAGGCGTACCGCAAGTTTCCGGAAATCCGCCGGGTGCTTGCCGATCAGGGTTCCGCGGAACAGGCGGTATTCGTCTCCCGCCTGGGGCTGCCGGGCGAGGTCATCGCCCCCTCCCTGGCCGATGCCCCTGATGCACCGCACTACCTCACCCTGCTGCTGGTGCCCAAGGCCCGTACCGGTGACGATTCCGGCGACGATACCGGCGAGGCGTAGCCCCTCCCGGCTCCCATCCCCTTTCCGACAACGCCGAAGGGCCGCCCGTTTCCCGCGGGCGGCCCTTGTCTGTGCAAAACGGGCAACGCCGGCCAACTTCGATTCCGCCTGCCCCTCCGCATTACCGCCCGCCCCGTCACCCGGGTTCCTCGCGCACCCTGCGCCCCCGGCTTCCCTTTCCCATTCCCCTGCCTTTTCCTTCCTCTCCCGCACGCCGCACACACCAACGGGCCGCCCGGCATCGCCGGACGGCCCGTCCCCTTGCATCCATATATATGAAGACTGCGCGCCCTACCCTCGCTTCAACTGCTCCACCAGTTGCCGCAACTCCTGCCCCATGCGGGCGAGTTCGGCCACGGCCTGCGACGACTGTTCCATGACCTCCGCCGTCTCCGCCGCAATCCGGTTCACCTCGTCCGTGCCCCGGTTGATTTCCTCGCTGGCGGCGGACTGCTCTTCCGCCGCCGTGGCGATGGCCCGCACCCGGTCGGCGGTTTCCTGCACCACGTCCACGATCACCCGCAGGGAATCCCCGGCCATGGTGGCAAGTTCGGTACTGCGGCCCACGGACATGGACGCCTCTTCCATGCCTCGCACGTTCTCGCGCGACGATCCCTGGATGGCCCGCACCGCGTCACCCACCTCGCGCGTGGCGTTCATGGTCTTTTCGGCCAGCTTGCGCACCTCGTCGGCCACCACGGCAAAGCCGCGCCCGGCATCGCCTGCCCGCGCCGCCTCGATGGCGGCGTTCAGGGCCAGCAGGTTGGTCTGGTCGGCAATGTCGCTGATCACATTCAGGATATGCCCGATGGATTCGGCCCGGTCGCCCAGTTCATGCAGGCTGCCCCGCAGCAGGGCGGCCTTGTCGTTGACGTCCTCGATGGCTTCCACCACCGAACGCACGATGCCCTCGCCGTCTTCCGCCTGACGACGGGCCTTTTCCGCGTTGTCCGCTGCGGACGAGGCGTTGCGGGCCACCTCCATGACCGTGGAATTCATCTCTTCCATGGCCGTGGCGGTCTCTCCGGTGCGCTCGCGCTGCACGTCGGCGCCCCGACTCGCCTGCTCGATCTGGGCGGCCAGTTCCTCGGACGCGGAACCCACACGATCCACGATCACCTCCAGCCGCGCGGCAGCCTGCTGCATGCCCTCGCTCTTGGCGCGCTCCGCCTCGGCACGGGCGGACTCGGCCTCGGCCATGGCCTGCCGGGCCTGCGCCCCCTGTTCCTCTGCCTCGCGGGTCTTCTGTTCCGAGGTGGCGATCATGTCCTTCAACCGGTCCACCATGGTGCGCAAGGCGTTGGCCAGCGTGCCGATCTCGTCGGAACGGGCCACGTCCAACTGCCGCGAAAGATCGCCCTCGGCCACGGCGCTGGCGAATTCCACACCCTTGCCCAGCGCGTTCACGAGGTTGCGCACGATAAGAAAGATCACCGTCCCCACCAGCACCAGGATGATCGTGGTGGCGGCCACGCTCACGTTGCGGATGGCGGCCACCGGGTCGCTGACGTCGCTTTCGTCCACGGTGACGCACATGATCCATTTCGTGGACGGTTCCTCCATGAAGTACGCATACTTTGTAATGCCCTGCCATGGATAGGCGATGCTGCCCGTACGCTGCGCCAGCACCCGCTTGCCCCAGTCCAGTTCGCTGATGTCGGTCTTGAGGATCAGCGAAGGATCGGGGTGGGCGATGACCTTGCCGTTGCCCGCCACCAGAAAGGCGTAGCCCGTCTTGCCGATCTTGATGGGATTGATGAATTCCTTTGCGTACCTGCCAAGGTCCACCGCACCGTACAACACGCCCGCCACCTTGCCGTCCACCTTGATGGGCACTGCCAGCACGACCACGGGCGTGTTGGTGGTCATGCTCATGAGCGGCTCGGACACGGTGGCCTCGCCCTGCATGCCGCGCTTGAAGTAGTCGCGGCTCGCACGGTTTTCCTTGCCGACCGATGCGTCCAGATTGCTGGCCGCAACGACGCCGTCCGGCCCCAGCACGTTGACCACCTGGTACACGTCGTAGGTGGCCACCACCTGACGCAAGGCCTCGTTGGCTCGCCGCACCACGGCGGCCCTGTCGCCGCCCGGCGGCACCCGCAGCACGTCCACCAGCACGTTGCGCATGGCCTGGGTGGCGATGTCCTCGCGCTGGTCCTGAACACGTCTGCCCAGTTCGCCCGCGGCAGCGCGGACCATCATTTCCGACTGGGCATTGATGGCCTGGTGCAGGGCGTCCTCCGACACCGAATACGCCAGCCACGAGGACACGACCATGCCGACAAGCACCAACCCGAGCGTTGGCACGAGGAAACGGTTGCGAAGATTCCAGCCCATGGAGCACCTCGCCTGTTGCAACCCTCCCCCGAAGGCGGCACATTTTAATGTGACAGTATCAATATAGCACGACACCCTGGCTGGCGATAGCCCCGCACCGCTGAAAATACAGCGCGGAAAAAGCAGCGGGGCCGGACGTGTCCGGCCCCGAAACATTGCGGGGGAAAGAAAAGGCGAGGGCGATCAGCCCGGCGGCAACGACGGCACCAACGCAGACGCCGGGCACGCCGCACGTCGCGTCAGGAACGGGGGGCGGCCAGGGCCTCCAGGCTCCATGCCGTGGCACGTGCCAGCACGTCGCCCATGGCCGTCTCGAAGGCTTCGGCCACCTGCGGCAGGGCAGGCCCCGCGGCGGGGCAATCACTCCCGATGGCGGTAAAGGCCACGATGCGCCCGGTCTTCAGGTCCACCAGGCGCAGGGCAAGTTCCACCTCGATCGTTGGGGCAGAGCCGTCACCCATGCGGGTATTGAAGCGGCGCAAGTCGCTCATCAGCCGGTAGTCCGGGTAGATGCCTGCCGATTCCTCCGCCGCGCCGTCCAGCCGCCCGACACGCTCGAAGGCTTCCACCAGCAGCCGCTGCACCAGGCGCGGGACTGGGCTGGTCCACTTGGCCCCCGCGTAGTAGCGCACCTCGCGCCCCCTGTCCCCACCCAGCACCAGCACGATGCGGTCGGTATCCAGCATGCGGCTGGTTTCCGGCAGGGAGACGGCCAGTTGCAGGGGCAAGGCGCCGGCCGCGCCGGGGGTGGGCATGGGTGGGTCCAGCAGCAGATGGATGGGCGCTGGGCCGGGGTCCAGTATGCGTGCACAGCCGGGCAGCACGGCCAGCAACAGGGCGAGCAGCAGGGCGAGGAGCAGCAACCGGATCCGGTGCTTTCGAAGGGCGGGACCAATGGCCCCCGGGCTCGGCGCAGGCGATGCGGCTGCGCGATGAACAAGGGCACGCGATGCGGACGGGCACGGAGCGGGGGCGGACATCATCGGGCATCATACTCCGGTACGGGGTTGCCGAACAGGAAGCGGCGGGGGTCGCTTTCCACCTTGTGGGCCAGCCGATCCAGCGTGCCCACCAGTTGGCGGGCCTCGGCCAACAGGCGGCGCATGTCTTCCAGCCCCTCACCCGAAAACTTGGTCACGCCCGGCTCGGCGCGCGCCACCATGCCGTCCATGCGCCGGGCCATGTCGCCCACGGCGCGGGTGGATTCGCGCAGGTCGGTGCGCAGGTAGTCGCGCATGTCGATGGTGGCGCCCTCCAGCCCGGCGGATGCGTTGGCCAGGCGCCGGGTGGTCACGTCCAGGTTGCCAATGATGCGGTCCATGGCATCGGCCCGGGCGGCCAGCCGCGCAGAGAGCACGTCCAGCGATTGCAGCGTCTGCGCCAGCGCCCGGCGATTCTCGTCGTCGGCCATGCCCGCGATGCGCTGGATGAGTTCGCGGCTGTCGGAAACCACGGCGGGCAGCCCGGCGAACAGGGCCTCCAGCCGCGAAAGCTGGGCGGGGATCACCGCCACATCTTCGCCGGGTTGCGGCTTGAGCAGCGGGCTGGTGGCCGTGCCGCCGGAAATCTGCACCACGGTCACGCCGGTGATGCCGCGCGCCTCGAGCGAAGCCATGGAGTCGTCGCGCACGGGGGTGTTGGCCGCGATCTCGATGCGCACCTTGACCCGGCCAGGGTCGGTAGGGCTGATGGTGATGGCCTTCACCGACCCCACCTTCACCCCGTTGAACAGCACGTCGTTGGCCACGCTGAGGCCGGAAACGTGCCCCGTGAAATTGATGTCGTACTGCACAAGGTCCACGCCGCTGCCGCGTCCCGCCGTCCACAGGATGAAGGCCAGCGCCCCCACCACGGCCATCAGCGTGAATACCCCGACCAGCACGTAGCTTGCCCTGATCTCCATGTCATCTCCCTTGGGCGGGGGTCTGCCCGGCATGGGCGTCCCGGCCCGCAGGGCCGGACACCCCGGCGGCCACGCGTCCGCGCGGCCCCGTGAAGTATTCGCGCAGCCACGGGTGGTCCACCCGCAGCAATTCCTGAATGGTGCCCACGGCGTAGATGCGCTTTTCCGCCAGCACGGCCACCCTGTCGCACACGGCGTACAGCGAGTCGAGATCATGGGTGATCATGACCACGGTAAGCCCAAGCGCGTCGCGCAGATCCGCGATCAGCGCGTCGAAGGCCGCGGCGCCGATGGGGTCCAGGCCCGCCGTGGGTTCATCCAGAAACACCACCGCCGGGTCCATGACCAGGGCGCGGGCAAGCCCCGCGCGCTTGCGCATGCCGCCGGAAAGCTCGGACGGGTATTTCAGCGCCGCCTCCGGCGCCAGGCCCACCATGCGCAGCTTCAGGGCGGCCACGTCGTCCATGGCGTCGGGCGGCAGGTTGGTGAACTCGCGCAGGGGCACCTTGATGTTCTCGATGACCGACAGCGACGAGAACAGCGCCCCGTCCTGGAACAACACCCCCCACTGGCGGCGCACGGCGCGGCGAGCGGCCTCGTCGGAATGGGTGATGTCCACCCCCAGCACGCGCACCTCGCCCGCCTGGGGGCGACGCAGGCCGAGGATGGTGCGCAGCAGCACCGACTTGCCGGAACCCGATCCGCCGATGAGCCCCAGCACCTCGCCGGGGCGCACGTCCAGGTCCAGGTTCTCGTGCACAGTCACCGTGCCGAAGCGGTTGGCAATGCCCCGCAGCGAGATGATGGGCGTGCCCGTCACCCTACACCCCCAGCGACATGAACAGGATGGCGAAGCCCGCGTTGGCCACGATGACCAGGAAGATCGACTCCACCACCGCCTGGGTGGTCAGCCGTCCCACCGATTCCGCGCTGCCGGTCACCCGAAAGCCCTGGAAGCATCCCACGATGCCGATGATCAGCGCAAAGAACGGCGCCTTGACCAGCCCGGTGACGAAGTTGGCCAGCCGGGTGATCTCCAGGAAGCGCACGGCGAACGCGCCGGGCGAGATGCCCAGCGACAGCCACGAGGCGATGCCCCCCCCCAGCACGCCCATGAAATCGGCGATGAAGGTGAGCACAGGCAGCATCAGCACCAGGGCCACCACGCGGGGAATCACCAGCACCTCCATGGGGTCCAGCCCCATGGAGCGCATGGCGTCCACTTCTTCGTTGGCCACCATGGCCCCGATCTGGGCGGTGAACGACGAGCCGGAACGCCCCGCCACGATGAGCGCCGTCAGCAGCACGCCCAGTTCGCGCAGGGTGGAAACCTCTATCAGGTTCACCACGAACACCTGCGCCCCGAAGCGGGTGAACTGCTCCGACCCCATGTACGCGGTGACCAGCCCGATGAGAAAGGTGAGCAGGGCCACGATGGGCACGGCCTGGATGCCGGTCTGCTCCATGTGGTGCACGATGGACACCCAGCGCAGCCGCCATGGCCGGGCCACGGCTGCCGCCAGCGAGACCAGGAACATGCCCAGGAAGCCGATGATGGAACGAACCTGCTCCAGTTCCTCGACGATGGATGCGCCGATGGCGTTGAGCGCGCCCAGCACCGGGGATACCCGGCGCGCGCGCGGCACCGCGGAAATGTCGATGGCCCGCACCCGGTCCAGCAGCATGGACTGGCCATGATCTGGCACATGCCACACCACGTGCGCCCCCGCCGCCGCCATGCTGGCGGCGGACCGGCAGAGCAGTTGCGCTCCGGCGGTATCCAGGCGGCTCACCTCGGCAAGGTCCAGGTGCACCACGGGGGCATCGCCCGGCACCGCGCAGGCGTTGCCCACCTCGGCGCAACGGTGCAGCAGCCGGGCGGTCATGCGACCGATGGAGGCCACGTCCCACGCGCCGGAAAAGGTGAGCACCAGTTCGCGAGCACCCCCGTCCGCCCCGTCCGCACCGTCAGGCTGGTCGGGCTCCACGCACGACGCGGCGGGCGTGCAGTCCAGCCCGGGCTCGTGGGGTCCGGCGTGGGCGTCCGGGTCGGGGCGCCGGTAATCACCCTTGAGGGTGGGTTCTCGGAACGGGGGAACGGTTTCGCGCATTCAGGCAATCTACCACGCCCCATGGACCGCGCCAAGGGCACCGGACGCGGCCAGTCCGAAAAAGGCCGCAAGGGGGAAGCCGGGCCTGACCGGAACCCCGATCCCCGTTGCTGCGCCGAGGGCGCGCGTGCATGCGCGAGCGCGGGCGGCAGCAGGCGCGTGACCGCAGACACGGCTGCGTACTGACCGCTAAACGCGGCAGGCTGAAAAGGCACGCAAGGGAAAAGGAAGGAATGCGGCGGCGGCAGGACGCGCGCGAAAGGCGTGACCAGCGCGAAGAACCGCGCGGCCAGAGCCCGCGCGCGGCATGTACTTCCCGACGGTGATGCCCGGACAGCGGCAACCGGACGGCGGCAGCCAGACAATGCCCGGCAGACGCTGCCTGCCCGGCGGTTATCCGGTCGTGGCCATCCGACCGTGTCTATCCGCCCGTGGTCATCCGGCGGCGGCTATTCCACGTCGTCGTCGTACCACTCGTGCTCGTAGCCGTCGGTGAGCTTGTAACTGCGCACCTGCAACAGCAACTCGCCATCCTTTTCGCGCACCACGCCCACGACTTCCACGTGGGCATTGATGTGCGCCGCAAGGTCGGCCCCGGCACCACGCGGGACGATGTGGAACTCAGTATCGCCAGCAGACACGGCCACCTTGGCGGCCATGTCGTCGTGCCCCTTCAGGGTGAGCGGCACGATGTACCCCTGAACAGTCCTGATGCCTTCCATGGTATTCACAAGTGGTTCTCGCGCGAACAGGAAAGGGTCCGCCTTTCGGCCCCACACAACACTGCGGAATATTACCCCTTTCCCAAAAACGCAAGTGTTTGGCGGTGCATGATGTGCAATTTTTTTCCAGGCCAAAAAAACATGCGTAATTTCAGCGGGCTGAGAACAGCACTTTTCATGCGCAGAGGGCCGCCGTGCAGTGTCAGCCCGGATTCCGTCACGCAGGCTTCGCGGGGCTAGATACGCCTGCCCAGGTCCGCCGTATCCACGCCGTACAGGTGTGAAGCCTGCGGCGCGGATTCCCCGTTGTCCTCGTCCACCACCGAGTACCCGGTGACGTCAAGGGTGAAGTAGCCGTCCTCTATCTGGCTGGCAACGCCCGTCACCACCACTTCCAGCCCGTCCAGTTCCAGGTCGGTGACGCCCCGCAGCAGAAAGATGCGGTCGTCCATGGTTTCCAGCAGCGGGCCGTCATCGGTGACCACCACCACGCCGGTCACCACCACTTCGGGGGTTTCCGGCCCCATGGTCATGCCCGTGGCGTGGGCCGCCGTTCCCGCAAGCATCCAGTTTGCCAGCAGCACCAGCAGCAACGCCGTCACCAGCGGCCGCAGCCCGCACCGCGCAGACGCCGCCGCGCCGCGCACCCCTTCCTGTATCCGCGCCTTCATGATCCTGCCCTCTTCCTTGCGCACTGTCCTTGCCCCGCCCCTGCATGCCATCCTTGCGCCCCGAAGCTTCGTGCCCGGCGCGCTCGTCGACAACATTATTCCGCCGCGTCCACCACCGCGAAATCACGCACCGTGAACAGCAGCCGCCCGTCGCGCGCAGCCAGCCAGCCCGTGGCCGTCACCTTGCGGCGGCACAGGCCCAGCAATTCCGGATGCTCCGCCACGTTGCCTACCACCAGTTCGCGCTCGCGGTCATCGGCAATGAGCACCCCGGCAACCTCGAAATCCTTGCCCCAGGCGTCCGGCAACACATACCCGGCAACGGACACCAGCGACTCGCCTTCCCGCCCTTGCGTGCCTTGCGCCGCCCGGGCCGGGATGCCTGCACCACCCATGGCGTCGGCGGGCCTCCCGAAGCCCTCGGGAAGCCCGCCGGGCGGGTCGCAAGCCAATTGCCGGGGCGTGGCAGCCACAGAATCCGTGGCGCTCGCGCCCTTGTGCGGGTATTGCCGGAAATCCATGCCTAAAGCTGAGCATTTTCCGCGCCATAGCGACAAGTTGGCGCTCTTTCTAGATTTTTTGTATAGGAACGCAAAAAACAGGAATCATGAATTCCTTTTTTTGCAGGTTGTGTGATCACAACACCACGGAATACGCCCTAACCTGCCATCGCATGTCGCATCGCACTTCTATAACATGCTGTATGTAAAGATAACAAACAACAATAAGAACTTTTAGTTCCTGAAAAATAAAAAAGGAACTTTTAGTTCTTTTTAGAACTGCCAGTTCAAAGCACTGCGCGCCCATGGCGGACCTTTTTCCACCATCGGCGCGCTCCATGCCGGACATGACCGGCATTCCGAAATCTGCAGGGGGCTTTCAAACCAGGCGGCTCTAGCCGTGCAGCTTGTAGTCTTCCTTGCGCAGCCCGTGCCGGGTCATCAGCTTGTGCAACTGCCGGGTGGTCACCCCGGCCAGCGCGGCGGTGCGTTGCACGCTGCCCCCGCACTGGGCCAGCGCCCGCTCCAGGTAGGCCCGTTCGAACACGTCCACCGAGCGGCGGCGGGCCTCGGCCAGGGGCAGGGTGGTGTCCACCGTCGCCAGCCGCCCACCGCCGCCGGGACCGAAGAATTCCGCCGGAAAGCTGTCCGGCGTCAGCACGGTGCCGCTTTCCAGAATGCAGGCCCGCTCGATGAGGTTTTCCAGTTCGCGCACGTTGCCCGGCCAGTCGTAGCCCATGAAGGCGTCGATGACCTCCGGATGGATGGACCGGATGTCCTTGACCATCTGGGCGTTGTAGCGGCGCACGAACAACTCGGCCAGCAGCAGCAGGTCTTCCTTGCGTTCGCGCAGGGGCGGCACGTCCACGGGAAACACGTTGAGCCGGTAGTACAGGTCGCGCCGAAAGCGCCCCTGCGCGCACAGCGCGGCCAGATCCTCGTTGGTGGCGGCGATGACGCGCACGTCGGCCCGCAGCACCGCCTCGCCCCCCACCCGCTGGTAGGCCCGGTCCTGCAGCACGCCCAGCAGCTTGATCTGGGCCGACTGGCTGACGGTGCCGATTTCGTCCAGAAAGATGGTGCCGCCCTCGGCAATTTCGAACTTGCCCGGCTTCTTGCGCACCGCGCCGGTAAAGGCGCCCTTCTCGTGGCCGAACAGTTCGCTTTCGATCAGCGTGTCGGGAATGGCCCCGCAGTGCACGCTGATGAACCGCCGCGTGCGACGGTTGCTGTGGTTGTGGATGAGCCGGGCGATGAGGCTCTTGCCGGTGCCCGTCTCGCCCGTAAGCAGTACGGTGCTGCGCGTACCCGCCACCAGCCGCACCTTGTCGAACACCTCGCGCATGCGCGGGCTGTTGGTGTGGGCCAGATCCACCCCGTCGCCCGCCCAGTGGCGGTCGCGCAGGTAGTCCAGTTCCGAACGCACCAGCGCCGATTCATGCAGCTTCTGGGCGACGAGGCGTACTTCCTCTTCCAGCAGGGGATACGGCAGGTAGCTCCCGGCCCCGGCCTGCACCGCGTCCACGGCGTGGCGCACGGCATCGGCGTCGGCAAGCACGATGATCTCGGCGGAGGGCACCCGGCGCTTCACTTCCCACACCGCCTCGTGCAGCACGCGGCGCGAGGGCTCGCGTCCTTCCAGCAGCAGGCCGAGGTCGATCATCACCATGTCCAGCGCGCGACCGGTTGCCTGGGCCAGCGCCTCGGCCCGGGTTCGGCAGGGAATGACCGTGACGTCGCCGGAAAAGCTGGCGCGCAGCACGTGCAGGGCGTCTTCGTGCGGGGTGACGGCGAGCAGGTATTTCATGCGGTCCTCGTTGCCCCTTCGCCTATGGGAAGCCGGGCCGGAGCGCAACCCCCGCGACGGGGCGCCGCGCGTTCATCCCGACGCGTACTGTGCATTTCTTTACATTTCCATTGGGAATTCATAGGCTGCATTAATGGAAAATCCGGATACGGCACGGCGGACGCTGGGGTTCCACCGTGCCCGGCCACAAGACTTAGGAGGTTCGTATGTTCTCTCGCAACTTCCCCGGACGCCGTTTTGCCGTCGCCATGCTTGCCCGCCGGCGCCTGCTGCCGGTCACCCTGCTGCTGGCGCTGCTGGCAGCTGCCCTTGCGCCCGGCATGACGCGACCGACGCATGCCGCCGATGCGGATTCCATCATCGGGGCCGTGGACGACGCCATGCGCCAGGCCGACCGGGCGCGCGACGCCTATGACCGCGTTCGCTCCTCTGGCGACCGCAACGCCATTTCGCGCTACGAGCGGGACTGGCGCGATGCCGAATACAAGCTGGAAGACGCCCGCATCGAAAACCTGTCGCGCGAATCGGGCATGTCGCCCTCGCGCATCCGGGCCATGCGCGAATCGGGCATGGGCTGGGGACAGGTGGCCAAGGAGGCGGGAGCGCACCCCGGTTCGCTGGGAGTGGGGCATTCCAAGGGCAAGAAGGGCGGCTGGAACCGCGACGACGACCGCGACCTGTCCCGCGACTACTATCGCGACCGACACGACAGGCACGACAGGCACGACAGGCAGGACAGGCAGGACAGGCAGGACAGGCAGGACAGGCAGGACAGGCACGACGGGGACCGCGACGGAAAGGGCTCCAGGCACGACGACAAGCACGACAAGGGTGGAAAGGGGAGCGACGACTACCCGCATGACGGCAAGGCAAAGGGCAAGGGCAAGAAGTAGCCTCCCGCCGCGTTGCCGCGCGCGGCAACCCTCCCCTGCCGTGCGCGGTGCCCGTTGCGGCACCTTTACAAGCACGCGGCCACGCGGCTACGCTGCGTCTTCGTCCCACCGTGCACCCGACGGACTGCCGCCGGAACCTTTCCTACACCCCGCATCGCAGGAGCACGCCAATGGCCCAACGCACCGCCATCATCCCCGCCGGCGCCCCCGCCCCGGTCGCCCCCTATTCCCCCGGCCTTGCCTGCGGGGGGCTGCTGTTCGTATCTGGCCAACTGCCCGTGGACCCGTCCACCGGCACCTTCGTGGAAGGCGACATGGGCGCGCGCGCCCGCCAGTGCCTGCGCAACGTGCAGGCCGTGGCCCAGGCCGCCGGCGCCGACCTTGACCGGGTGGTCAAGGTCACCGTGTTCCTCACCGACCTGGCCGACTTTGCGGCCATGAACGCCGCCTACGGCGAATTCTTCACCGCGCCCTTCCCGGCGCGCTCCACCATCCAGGTGGCCGCGCTGCCGCTGGGTTCGAACATCGAGATCGAGGCCATCATCGACCTGCCGTAACGGGCCGGAGCGCCCCCTGTCCGCGCGTTCACGATGCACGGCGCGCCCGACACCATCCCCAGGGACGGGCCGGGCGCGCCGCCGCGTTTCGTTCCCTTTCCGGCCCCCCCGTGGCGCCGCTCCCGATCCCGCCAGAACAGCCTGTCCGTCCCCGGTCATCATCCATACCATTGTTTCCGCCCCCTTTCCCCTGCCCGCACCGGAAAATACGGGCCTTCCCTGCGGGACAGTCCACTTTTTCCGGACAAGCGGAATTTCTCCCACCCCATCCCCATTGACCTCCCACGGGGATGGGGATATTCCCTGCCCATGAGAATGATTTTCAACTTCGAAACGGCAAGCCGGACATCCGGCCAGCCGTGCCGACGGTATGCGCCTGCAACCGCTTTCACCCGCGCCGGAGACGGGCCATGCTGAGCACCCTGCTGCACCAGTTCGCGGAATCCCTCGGCAACGCCATAGATGCCAAGGACGCCCACACCCGCTCGCACTCGGAAGAAGTGGCGCTGGCCGCCTTTCTGCTGGCGCGGGCCATGGATTTTTCTCCGGCGGATGCCGACCGCGTGCATGTGGCCGGGCACCTGCACGACATCGGCAAGATCGGCGTGCCCGACGCCGTGCTGCTGAAGGCGGGCACCCTGACCCCCGAAGAATGGGAACACATGCGCGCCCACCCGGTCATCGGCGCGCGCATCGTCAGCCCGGTGGCGGACCTTGCGGATGAAGGCGTAGCCGCCATGATCCTGCACCACCACGAACGATGGGACGGCAGGGGCTACCCGCACGGCCTGCACGGCGAGGCCATACCCCTTGGCGCACGCATCATCGCCCTGGCGGACAGCCTGTCGGCCATGCTCCAGCACCGCCCGTACCGCCCGGCCATGCATTTCGAACAGGCCGAGGCGGAGTTGCTGCGCTGCTCCGGCAGCCAGTTCGACCCTGCCGTGGTGCGGGCCTTCGTCACCGTGCGCGACGAGATGTACCGGGCCTTCAGCACGCCGCAACCGCCGAGGTCCGAACTGGGCGGCCTTGCCTCCATCGCCGTGGCCAGTTGCTGCCGCCATGGCGCGGTGCCGCAGGCTGCCGTGCCCGTATCTGGCGGACCGGACGGACCGGACGGACTGGACGGACCGGGCGCTCTCCTGCCCTCCGCACCATCCGCCGCTCCGGCGGCTACCCCCACCACCCCAGGCGCGGCGGGCACTGCCGACCCCGCCCGCCGCAATGACACCATCGTCCCACGGAGCGCCACATGGGAAGACACGTGGGAAGACGGGCGCGCCACGCCGCGCGGCCTGCTGATCCCGGTGCCCGCATGAACCACACGACGTCCTGCAATACCGGCGCTCGCAACCCGGTCGATTCCGTTGGGGCCACAGGCGCCGCCCGCGCCACGGACAATGTCTCCGGGCCGGGCCTGGCCCTGAGCGCCCCCCGCTGGCTGCGCCGCCTGATCGAGGCCTTCTGGCGCGGCGTGGATGCGCTGAACCCCCGCACCCGGCTGGCCATCGCGCTGTTCCTGGTAGTGGCGGTGCCCGCCGGGGTGCTGCTGCACCATCTGGAATCGCAGGGGCGCGCCGTGTTGCCGGGCCTGCCCCGCGCACTGCCCATGAGCATCTATGATGACGTGGTTCTGGCCGTGGCCCTGTATCTGGCCGGCACGCTGGTGCTGTGCATTCCCGTGGCCGGGCTGGTCTGCCGCTTCGTGCTGCTGCGCGACATCCGCGAGATCAACACCTTCTGCCTGGCCCTGCGCGAAGGACGCCAGCCGCGCCCGCTGGCGCTGCCCAACGAGCAGGAGGACGAGCACGACCTGTTGCGCCTGAAACGCAACCTGGAATGGATGGCCCACCTGGTGGCCAGCCGCGAACGGCACCTGATGGCCCGCCTGGAGGCCACGGACAGCCGTGCCCGGCACATGGAGGAACTGGCCGTGCGCGATGCGCTGACCGGCCTGTTCAACCGCCGCCACTTCGAACGGCGTCTGGCCGAACTGGCCGCCGATGCCCGGCTGCGCCCCCCCTTCCACCTGATGCTGGTGGACTGCGACCGCTTCAAGGCCGTCAACGACACCCACGGGCACGCGGCGGGCGACGATCTGCTGCGCCTGCTGGGCGACGTCATCGCCGAGGCGGTGCGCGCGGGCACCGATACGCCCTGCCGCATCGGCGGCGACGAGTTCGGCATCCTGTTCGCCTGCCCGGACGAAAATTCCGTGCGCGCCGTGGCCGAGCGCATCCGCCACCGCTTCTCCCAGTGCCAGAACCACGGCTGCACCCTGAGCATCGGCATTGCCCGCTATCGCCAGCAGGGCGAAGGCCGCGCCGACGCCGCCTGCCAACTGGCCCCGGTGACCGACGCGGGCAACGCCGCCTGCGCGGGCGAGGGT
>NZ_VRYY01000442.1 GCF_015731765.1 Nitratidesulfovibrio oxamicus | reverse complement strand
GCCTCGCTGTGGCGCAAGCTGAAGCGTTACGGGCTGCTGGCGGCGTGGCCGCCAACTCGTATGTGCGCGAGGCCCTGGCCGATCTTGCCCGGCGCGCGGACCTGCCGCTGCTGTTGCCGTCGCCCGCCCTGTGCACCGACAACGGCATCATGGTGGCCCATGCGGGCTGGCAGCTGGCATCCCTTGGACTGGGGCACGGCCTTGCGTTGGAAGCCATCCCGCGCGGGCGCTCTATTCCCGATGATTTCACCATGTTCCGCAGTGGATAGAAGCGGGCTGCCCGCGCCGTCGTGCTTGACACGCCAGCAGCGCCCTACTATTTCTTCATAGGTTGGCAGGAGGCGGGTCACCTGTCGGGGCTTCGCCATGCGCGGGCCGCCGCGCAGCCCCGCACGACGCTTCTGCCCATGCCGTTTCCGGGTTCTGTCCGCATCGAAACCGGGCACAGACCGCCTTGGGAGCGGTCGCCGCATCGCATATATGACCAAAAGGAGTGCACCATGGCCGTTCAGATCACCGACGCCAACTTCGAAGCCAACGTCCTCAAATCCTCCATTCCCGTGCTGATCGACTTCTGGGCTCCCTGGTGCGGTCCGTGTCGCGCGATGGGTCCCGTCATCGACGAACTTGCCGCCGAATACGACGGCAAGGTGCTCATCGCCAAGATGAACGTGGACGAAAACCCCGCCACCCCCTCCAAGTACGGCATCCGCGCCATCCCCACCCTGATCCTGTTCAAGGGCGGCGAAGTGGTCGAACAGATCACCGGCGCCGTCTCCAAGAGCAGCATCAAGGACATGATCGCGCAGAAGGCCCTTGGCTAACATGAAGACATACGACGCCATCGTCATTGGAGGAGGGCCAGCCGGCATGACGGCCGCCCTCTATCTTTTGCGTTCCGGCGTAAGCGTCGCCTTTGTCGAAAAGCTGTCTCCCGGCGGGCAGGTGCTCATGACCGCCGAGATAGAGAACTACCCCGGCTTTCCAAAGGGCATCCAGGGTTGGGAACTGGCGGACCTGTTCGCGGCCCACCTTGAACGCTACCCCCACGACAAGTACAACGACGCCGTCACCGCGTTCGAACCCGCCCCCGGCGCCAACCGGGTGCGCGTGGGCGACGAATGGATCGTCGGCAAGACCGTGGTGGTCTGCTCCGGCGCCCGCTACAAGAAGCTGGGGCTGCCGGACGAAGACCGCCTGATCGGAAAGGGCATCTCGTACTGCGCCCTGTGCGACGGCAACTTCTTTCGCGGCCAGAAGGTGGGCGTGGTGGGCGGCGGCAACTCCGCCCTCGAAGAATCGCTGTACCTCGCCAAGCTGGTGGCCAACCTGCGCCTGATACACCGCCGCGACGAGTTTCGCGGCTGCAAGTGCTACCAGGAAAAGGTGCAGTCCGCGCCCAACATCGACATCGAGTTTTCCTCCGTCGTCCGAAAGCTGCACGGCGACACCGGCCTGACCGGCGTCACCCTGGCCGACGTGAAGACGGGCGAAGAGCGCTTCCTGCCGCTGGACGGGCTGTTCATTTTCATCGGTTTCGAACCCGTGGGCGACTTTCTGCCCGACGGCATCGACAAGGACCCGCAGGGCTTCATCATCACCGATACCGAGATGCGCACCAGCCTGCCGGGTGTCTTCGCCGCCGGGGACATCCGGTCGAAGGCCTGCCGCCAGGTGACCACCGCCGTCGGTGACGGGGCCACTGCCGCAACCGCAGCCTTCACCTACCTGGAACAGCTCGATGCGTAACGCCCTTTCCCGCCTCCTGGCCGTGTTGCCCCCTGTGCTGCTGGTGCTGCTGCTTTCGGGCTGCGGCATCATCGACTACTTCTACCTGCCCCCGCCGGAAGAAACCGCGCAGGAACTCTTCGAGGCCGGCAACGACTCCATGCGCGAGAAGCGCTACGGCGAAGCGGCGGAATCCTTCAGCAAGCTGAAGGAACAGTTCCCGTTCAGCCCGTACACCATCGAAGCCGAACTCTCGCTTGCCGACGCCCACTTCCTGGACGAGGACTACCTGCTGGCGGGCGAGGCCTACAAGGAATTCGAAACCCTGCACCCCCGGCACGAGGCCATCCCCTACGTGCTGTACCAGGTGGGCCAGTCGCGCCAGAAGGCCTTTTTGTCCATCGACCGGCCCACCACGGGCCTGACGGAAGCCATCCAGTACTACCAGCGCCTGCGCGAAAGCTACCCCGGCACCGAATACGCCGAGAAGGCCAAGCAGCACATCGCCGAATGCCGCCGCCTGCTCGCCGAGCGCGAGTTGTACATCGGCGACTTCTTCTGGCGTGCCGAGCGCTATGGCGCCGCCTGGCGCCGCTACGTGTATGTGGTGGAGAACTTCCCGGAAATCGAGGACCTGCGTGACCATGCCGAAGAAAAGGGCAAGGTCGCCTACCTCAAGTACCGCCAGCAGCAGTCGCAGCAGGTGCAGGAACAGCGCGAAGGCTCGTGGAAGCGCTGGTTCAACTGGCTGTAGACGCATCGACACCGGCACGACAGATTCACAAGGGCGGCCCCCGCGAGGGTGCCGCCCTTTCGTTTTGTCCGGCGGCGACTGGCGGGCAATTGGCGCGCGGGGCCTCGCGTCATGCCGAACCCGTTCGTGCCCGTTCGAAACAGCGCGGAACTGTGTTGAACACTGTGACCCGGCAGGCATCTGGCGTGAGAATGTGTGTCCCTCATCGATTGCGTCGCGCCAGCCCGAGCGTCGTGAACATCGGAAGGCTTCCGTGACGAACAGAAGCGGCCACCCGTCGGGTGAACGGGTGGCCGTGAGCATTCGATCTCGAAAAGGGACTGGCGGACAGGATGGCCAGCCGGTGGAGTCGGGTGGGGGACGGACGGGGTGCGGGCGGAACGCCAACTGGCGGGCGGGCAACCGCCCCCGTTGTCAGTTCAGGAATCCGCGCACCCCGGTGAACACAATCTGCGCGGACAGGGCCGCCAGGATCAGCCCGGTGATCTTGCTCAGGATGGAAATGCCGGTGCGGCCCAGCAGCTTTTCGATGGCCGGGCCGATGTACAGGATCACCGCCACGCACCCCACGGCGGCCAGCAGGCCCAGGCTGGCAATGACCCGTTCCAGCGGGGTGCGCACCGTGGCGCCCATGACCATCAGCGCACCGATGGTGGCGGGTCCCACGGTGATGGGAATGGCCAGCGGCACCACGCTGATGTCGCCGTTGACCTCCTGCACGCGCGAGGGCGAGGGGTCGCGCACCAGGGCCACGGCGGACAGGAACAACAGCGAGCCGGAGCCGATGCGGAAGGCATCCAGGGTGATGCCGAACAGATCGAAGATGTATTCGCCGAAAAAATACAGGCACATGCACACGACGTACACGGCCACGCCCACCCGCACGGCCAGCCTGCGCTGCGCCTGGGACGTCATGTCCCTGGTCATGGTCAGGAACATGGTCAGCACGAAGAACGGCGTCAGGAGGAAGAACATCTTCACGAAGGTGGTCACGAACAGATTGGCGATGGCGCTCATGGATGCCGCTCCCATGGGGTGGCAGGATGTGCATGCCCGGTTGCCCCGCCGACCGTATCGGGCATGGCTGGCGGAGCAGGGCGGGCGGATTGTACGACGCCGGGCGGTTCGCCGGGAAGGGGGAATCCTCCGGGCGATCGCCCGGAGTTGCGGACGATGCTAGGCGCGATGAACAGGCAGCGCGCCGAAGGACTGGCTGGTGGGCATGACCTCGATGCGGTTCACGTTGACGTGCGCGGGACAGGACACGGCCCAGGCGATGGTTGCGGCGATGTCTTCCGGGCGCAGGGCGGATGCCCCTTCGTACAGCCTGGCGGCGCGGTCGGCATCACCGCCAAAGCGCACCACGGAAAACTCGCTTTCCGCAAGCCCCGGCTCGATGTTGGTCACCCGCACGCCCGTGCCGTGCAGGTCTGCCCGCAGGCCGCGCGAAAACTGCATCACGAACGCCTTGGTGCCACCATACACGTTGGCACCGGGGTAGGCATAGGTGCCGGTGATGGACCCCAGATTGATGACATGCCCGCGCCTCCGCTCCACCATGCCGGGCAGCAAGGCGCGGGTGACGTGCAACAGGCCCTTGATGTTGGTGTCCACCATGGTCGTCCAGTCGTCCAGGCTGCATCGGTGGGCGGGTTCCAGCCCCAGGGCCAGGCCCGCATTGTTCACCAGCACGTCCACGGCGCGCCACGCCTCCGGCAGGTTCCCGAGCGCGGCCTGCACCGCATCGGCGTCGCGCACGTCAAAGCACAGCGGCAGGCAGTTGCCGTCACCCAGTTCCGCCGCCAATACGTCCAGCCGGTCCTGGCGGCGTCCGGTGGCGATGATGCGCCAGCCGTCGGCGGTGAAGCGGCGGGCGGTGGCCGCGCCGAAACCGGCGGTGGCCCCGGTGATGCAGACGATGCCCCCATGGGGGGCGGTTCGGGTGGTATCGGTCATGATGGCGTCCTGTGCTGAAAGTTCCTGTGAAGGCCGTACCCGCCGGATGATCCGGGGCGGGGCGACCATGCCCGCGGCCCCCCGCATTGGCGCTTGCGAAGCGGAAGCCGACACGGAGGCGCATACTAGCCTCGGTGCGCCCGACAGGCAAGCCGTTCGCCCGCACAAACGGTAGTGGTCGCTCAACGGCGGACACGAAACCCAAGTTGCATGCGTTGCTCCTGCATATCGACATGGAACGCGCCCCCGTGCTAGATTTGTTGCAAACACTGCCGCATGCCCGTGCGGCAGCCCCGATGCCGGTGCGCTTCCGGCCTTGACGCGCCCCCGGCCAAGCCAGTTCATTCCCTGCCGCACCGGACCTCCCGCCGCGCGTGGCGCACGTCCAACCGCAACACAGGAAGGCACACATGGCCCATACCTTCACCTATCCCCGCGACGTGAAAACAGTCTATTACTTCGGCACCTGCCTTGTGGACATGTCGTTCCCGCAGGCGGGCATGGCGGGCATCCACCTGCTGCGTCGCGCCGGTGTGGAAGTGGTCTTTCCGCAGGAACAGTCGTGCTGCGGCCAACCCGCGTACAACTCCGGCTTTCTTGAAGAAGCCAGGGCCGTTGCCAGGGCGCAGATCAAGGCGTTCTCCAGGGCAGACTGGCCCATTGTGGTGCCTTCCGGCTCGTGCGCGGGCATGATGCGTCACCATTACCCGGAAATGTTCGCCAACGACCCGGAATACTTCGATGTGCGCAAGTTTTCCGAACGGGTCTTCGAACTGGGCGACTTTCTGCACAACGCCCTGCACGTGCGCTACGAGGACAAGGGCAAGCCGGTGAAGGTCACGTGGCATTCCTCGTGCCACGCCATGCGCGAAATGGGGGCCACGGCTGCCGCCAAGGCGCTCATCGGCCAGCTGTCCAACGTGGAATTGGTGGAGATCGAGCGCGAGTACGAATGCTGCGGCTTTGGCGGCACGTTCTCCATCAAGCAGCCGGAAATCTCCGCCGCCATGGTGGCCGACAAGATCGAGGACATCCGCGCCACCGGCGCATCCGCCATCCTTTCCGGCGACTGCGGCTGTCTGATGAACATCGGCGGGGCCATGGAGCACAAGGGCGTGCCCGTGGCGCCCCGTCATCTTGCCGAATTCATATGGGAGCGCATCAATGGGTAGCCAGCACCTCGACTTCACGGCCAACGTCACCGAGGCCCTTGCCGACCGCCAGTTGCGCGCCAACTTCAAGTCGGCCCTTACCGGTCTGATGAAAAAACGCGTGGCCGTACTGCCCGACGCGGCAGAGCGTGAACGCATGCGCGATGACGCGGAAGCCGCCAAGCGCAAGGCACTGGCCAAGCTGCCCGAACTGCTGGAGCGGCTGGAACGCAGGTGTACGGAAAACGGCATCATCGTGCACTGGGCCGAAACCACCGCAGAGGCCAACGAGATCATCCTGGGCATCATGCGCAGCCACGACGCCACCAAGCTGGTGAAGGGCAAGTCCATGGTCTCGGAAGAAATGCACCTGAACCACTTTCTGGAAAGCCACGGTATCGAGGCGCTGGAAACGGACCTTGGCGAGTTCATCATCCAGCTGAACCACGAGCCGCCCTCGCATATCATCGTGCCCGCCGTGCACAAGAACCGCCAGCAGGTGGGGCGCATCTTTGCCGACAACCTGGAAGGCATTCCCTACACCGACGTGGTGGAGGAACTGAACGCCATCGCCCGCAAGACCCTGCGCGAAAAGTTCCGCACCGGGCACGTTGGCCTTTCGGGCGTCAACTTCGCCGTGGCGGAAACGGGCACCCTGGTGCTGGTGGAGAACGAAGGCAACGGGCGCATGTGCACCACGGTGCCTCCGGTGCACGTGGCCGTCATGGGCCTTGAGAAGGTGGTGGAATCGCTGTCCGACCTGCCGCCGCTGCTGCGCCTGCTGACGGCATCGGCCACGGGCCAGCTGGTCACCACCTACGTCAACTGCATCACCAGCCCCCGCAAGGACGGCGAGCGCGACGGCCCCAAGGAAATCCACCTGGTCATCCTGGACAACGGTCGTTCCAAGATGCTGGCCGACGCCCAGTTGCGCCGCACCCTGCAGTGCATCCGCTGCGGCACCTGCCTGAACCACTGCCCGGTGTACATCCGCATCGGCGGGCACGCTTACGGGTCCGTGTATCCCGGCCCCATCGGAAAGATACTCACCCCGCAGATCGACGGGCTGGCCGACAAGGGCGTGCTGGCCACCGCGTCCAGCCTGTGCAACGCCTGCGAAGAGGTGTGCCCGGTGCGCATTCCCATTCCGGGCATCATCCGGCGCATGCGCACCGAAGCGTACGACGAGAAGGGCGACGGCGTGGTCAAGGGCCACGGCGCCAAGAAGAACCTGCTGGAAACCCTGGTCTGGAAGGGCTGGGAGCTGACCTACCGCATCCCGGCGCTGAACAGGTTCGTGGTGTCCATGCTGGGCAGGTTCGGAGACAAGCTGCCCAACGTCGGCCCGCTGAAGGCGTGGACCAGCGTGCGCACCGCGCCTCGCTTTGCGTCCAAGAGCCTGCATCAACTCGCCAAGGAAGAGGGGATCCGCCATGAGTAGCACCGCCCGCGACCGCATCTTCGCGCGCCTGCACGCGGCGCGCACCACCGTATCGCCCTACGTGCCCCAGGGTGGCACCTGGCAGGCCCCCATGCTGGACAAGGACCAGCGCATCGAACTGCTGAAAAAACGCATGGAAACCGTGCGCTCGGAAGTGCACGTGCTACCCGAGGCGGAATGGTCCGCCAAGCTGGTGGAACTGTTGAAGGTGCGCGAGGCCAAGACCCTGACCTACGGCCACGATGCGTGGTTCGGCGGCGCCCTGCGTTCCAAGATCAAGGGCAAGGGGATGCCCAGGCTGGTGCCCTATGGCGAAAACGCCGAGGCCTTCCGCGACGAACTGTTCGGCATTGACGTGGGCATTACCTCCACCCTGGGCGGCATTGCCGAAAACGGCACGCTCATCGTCTGGCCCACGCCGCAGGAACCGCGCCTGCTATCGCTGGTGCCCACGGTGCATGTGGCGCTGCTGAAGGCCGACACCATCCACAGCACCCTTGCCGAGGCCATGCGCGAAATGCGCTGGGCCGAGAACATGCCCACCAACGCGCTGCTCATCTCCGGCCCGTCCAAGACGGCGGACATCGAGATGACCCTTGCCTTCGGGGTGCACGGGCCCAAGGAGTTGATCGTTCTCGTGCTGGAATAGGCGCCACAACGCCAAACGGAAATCCGCATTCGCGAGGTGACTCGCCTCGCACATCTGCTGACAACCGCGCGCCGGAAAGGGGGATTCCCTTTTTCCGGCGCGTCGCGCATGGTGCGGCAAAACGGCAATCACGGAGGGAGCATGTCGCGGAACGAGAACGTCAACGGACATGGCGAGACCGGACATGGCGAGACCGGCCAAGCCGCACACCAGCCAGGCGTGGCGGCAACCCCCAAGGCCGAAGCCACTGTGTCTGGCGCCATCTTGTCCGGGCACGCCTTTTACCGGCACTTCAAGGGGCGCTACTATCAGGTGGTGGGCGAGGCGCTGGACACGGCCACCGAGGGCAGGGTGGTGGTGTACCGCACCCTGTACCCATCCGGGCATGCGCTGTTCACCCGCCCGTACGATGAATTCCACGGCTGGAAGGACAGCGTCGACGGCAAACGCGCGCGCCGGTTCACGCCGGTTGCGTATGCCGACCTGCCCGACGACGCGCGCATTCGTGTCGTTGGGGTGCTGGAGCTGCTGACCGGGCAGGACGACCCGAATACGATGGACACCTAGCCGATTCGCCCAGGGGGTGGCAGCCCTGCCCTTGTCCCGCAAGGCTCTCCGGACGCAGGTCCGATTTCCGCCGCCTCCTCCAGTATTCATATCCGGCAGGCACCTGCATCACGGCCGCGTCCGTTTTCGCAACCTACCGCCTGAAGTCGATGTTCATCATCAATGACGGTGGGATGCGCTCTTTGCTGGTCACACCTCCACGGGCGTGCTAGAATGCCGTGCGCCAGTTCTCCGTCCCGTGCCATGGCAGTCCGAAGCCATGCGGCCACTGCGGAAAAAGCAGCGCACACACAGTTTACCTGTCCCGGCGGTCCACATCCGCCTGCGTTTCGCAGACCCGTACAGGACGGCCAGCCCGGAGGCGCCATGCAACCCCACGATTACGAAACCGCCCTGCGCGAAAAGAATGCCGCCGCGCTGTCATCGGTGCTGGCAGCCGTGCTGCTGACCGCGCTCAAGCTGATGGTGGGCGTATCCACCAACAGCCTGGGTATCCTGTCGGAAGCGGCCCACAGCGGCCTCGACCTGGTGGCCGCCGCCGTCACGTGGTTCGCGGTGCGCATATCCTCTCGCCCGCCCGACGCGCGCCACCCCTACGGGCACGGCAAGGTCGAAAACCTTTCCGCCCTGGTGGAAACGCTGCTGCTGCTGGTCACCTGCGGGTGGATCGTGTGGGAAGCCATGCACCGGCTGTTCGTGGAGCCGGAAGTCGTGGTGCCGTCGGTATGGGGCCTGGGGGTGATGGGCGTATCCATCGTGGTGGATTTCTCACGGGCACGGATGCTGCGCCGCGTGGCCAAGAAATACAACAGCCAGGCCCTGGAGGCCGACGCACTGCATTTTTCCACCGACATCTGGTCGTCCGCCGTGGTCATAGTGGGGCTGCTGGCCCTGCTGGCGGCGGATCTGCTGCCCGAAGGCTCGGCCCTGCGCCCCGTGCTGGAGCGCGCCGACGCCGTGGCCGCCCTTGCGGTGTGCGTCATCGTGGTGCACGTCAGCCTGGGGCTTGGCCGCCGCGCCGTGGATGCCCTGCTGGACGGGGGCGACGCAGGGCTTGCCGGACGCATGGAGGCCACCGTGAACGCCCAGCCCGGCGTGGTCCGGGTGGAACGCATCCGCCTGCGGGAAAGCGGGCCGCACGCCTTTGTGGACATGACCATCATCGTGGCGGCAGGGTTGTCACTGGACGCGGCCCACGAGATCACCCGGCGGGCAGAGGCCGCCGTGCACGAGGTGGCCCCCGGCACGGACGTGACGATCCATTTCGAGCCGCAACAGGCCGGGGAACGTGGCGTTCTGGACCGCATACGTTGCGTGGCCGCCACCCATGCACTGCCGGTGCACGCCGTGGAAGTCGTTGAAACGCAAACCGAAGTGGGTGCCCCGCAAGACCTGATGGTCGAACTTCATGTGGAACTTGAAGGGCGCATGCCGCTGGCCGACGCGCACGCTCGCGTCACGGCCTTTGAAGAATCACTGCGTGCCGAACTGGGGCCGCTGCACGTGGCCACGCACATCGAACCCGCACAGGACACGCTGGGCGCCTCTCCCGCCGCGCCGTCACGCCTGATGGAATCACCGCGCATTCAGGCCGCCGTACAGGCCGCGGCAGACGCGGAACCCGGCGTGTGCGACTGTCATCACATGCATGTGCGCAGACAGGGCGAGGACATATCCTTGAGCTTCCACTGCCGCATGGCGCCTCAAACCCCGGTCACCGAGGCGCACCGCGTGTCCGCCGCACTGGAGGCGCGCCTGCGCGCCAGCCTGCCCGAACTGCACCGGGTGGTGGTGCACATGGAGCCGGTGGGGGAGTAAGGCGCAACACGGCCCCCCCCCTTGGCGGCACCGTTGCGTGTCCCTGCCCGTGCGCCCGCGCCACGCTCCTTCCTCCAAACGGAGAAACCACAAGTTATACTTCATCAAATCTTCGGGTCACGCTAGCTTCGCGGCATTCCTGTCCCCCCCGCAGGACAGTACCCACGAGGCGCCCATGCCATTTCATCCGCTCAAAGGGTCCATTCGCAAGAAACTTGCGCTGCTGATCCTCATGTCCGCGCTGCCCACGCTGGCCCTTATCCTCGTACTCGGGTTACAGGCCAGGAACACGGCCATCGAAGACGCCACGCAGGGGCTGCAAGGCTTTGTCCGCACTGCCGCCGAAACCCAGGTGCGAGCAACCACGGCAACCCGGCTGCTCATGGAAAACCTGTCCCGCGTGCCCGAAGTGCAGCGCGCCGACATAGCGGCCTGCACGCGCATCTTCATCAATGTGCTCCGGATCAACCAGCAACGCTATTCCGCGCTGCATCTGGTCGATCTGGATGGCAACATCCTGGCCACCGGCGGCGGCGCGAGCGGGGTCAACTTCGCCAGCGTGAAGCACTTCAGCGATGCCCTGGCGACCAGGGGCTTCGTGGTGGGCGAGTATCAGCTCGGGGTCAGCCTGGGCGTTCCCGTCCTTCCCTTCGGTTGCCCGGTGATCGGTCCGGACGGCAAGATTCGCGCCGTATTGCTGGCCAGCATCCTGCTCAGCAACTATGGCGACCTGTTCACCGAAATGCGCTTTCAGCCCGACTCCTTCTTCGGCGTTTGCGATCATCAGGGGGTACGCCTGTTCCGCTATCCCGTGACCGACGACCAGCCCCTCGGCCGCCCCATACACGGCCCCGTGTTCACCGCCGCCAGGGCCGGTGGCGAGGATGGCCTTGTGGAAGACATGGGATCGGACGGGGTGCTGCGCATCGTGGCCTTTCGGAAAATCCGCACCGCGCCGGACGCCCCGCCCTTCATGTACATGTTCGCGGGCACACCCAAGGCAAGGATCCACGCCCAGGCACTGGCAATCCTGCGGCGCGACCTCGGCATCCTGCTGCTGATGGTGGTGCTTACGCTGGGCAGCGGCTGGTTTCTCGGTGGCCGAAACATGGGGCGCAGGCTGGAAGAGCTTGCGGCCGCGGCGACGCGCATCGGCGAAGGTGATCTGAATACCCGCGTCGTGCCGGAGCGGGGGGTTACCGAAATAGACATCCTGGCCCGCTCGTTCAATGAAATGGCGCAGGCACTTGAGCGGGACAGGCTGGAAAGCGCCCGCACGGAGGCCGAACTGCGCGAGGCCAGAAGCCAGGCGGAAACCGCAAACCACGCCAAAAGCCTGTTCCTGGCCAACATGAGCCATGAACTGCGCACCCCGCTCAATGGCCTGCTGGGCATGCTGCAACTCATCAAGGGCAACGAGGACGCCAACGAAAGGGACACGTACCTGGATCTTGCCCAGCGTTCCGGTCGCCGCCTGACGGACCTTCTGGGCGACCTGCTGGACCTGTCGCGCATCGAGGCCGGGGGCATGCGCATCAACCGCAGCCCCTTCACTCTGGCCAGTGCTTTCGCGGCATTGGCGGAAACGTTCTCGCCCATGCACCAGAGCAAGCGGGTGCCTCTCGTTCTCGCATGCGCGCCGGAAATCCCGCCTGTGCTGGTGGGGGACGAGGTTCACCTGCGGCAGATACTGTTCAATCTCGTGGGCAACGCCATGAAGTTCACCGAAAAGGGCGAGGTCCGCCTCGAGGTATTTCCGCTGCCGCCCACGACCGCCGGCGAAATACGCCTGCTGTTCATCGTCAGCGATACCGGCATCGGCATTCCGGATGACAAACTGGACCATATCGTCCGCCCCTTTGCCCAGGTGGAGGAAAGCTACACCCGGTCCCATCAGGGTGCCGGGCTTGGCCTGGCCATCGTGCGCAACCTGGTGCTCGCCATGGGCGGCACCCTGCAATTCGACAGCGCGGAAGGAGAGGGCACCTGCGTTTGCATGACCCTGCCCTTCAGCCTTCCCGACGGGGCGACGCAGTTCGCGCCGCCGGACGAAGCCCCTGCCGGCACCGGTTGCGGCAAACTGCATATCCTGCTGGCCGAGGACGACGAAGTGAGCCGCCTGTGCGCCCGGCGGCTTCTGGAACAGATGGGGCATGAAGTGACAACCACCGCCAACGGTGCCCAGGCGCTGGATACCCTGCGCGCCAGGCGGTTCGACTGTGTGCTCATGGACGTGCAGATGGACGTCATGGACGGCGTGGAGGCCACGCGGCAGATACGCGGCGGTTCGTCCGGGGTGCTGGACGCGCGCATTCCGATTGTCGCCATGACCGCCTACGCCATGGCAGGCGACAAGGAAAAGTTCCTGGCCGAGGGCATGGACGCATACGTGTCGAAGCCGGTCATGGTCACCGAACTCTTCATGGCCATCGCCGCTGCCGTGGCGCGGCGCACGTCGGACAAGCCGACCTGAGCCGCGCCGAACGCACGTACCATGTCCGGAAAGGGCAGCGCGGCGCATGAAAACGCAAGCGGTTACTCGCATCCGGGTTGCGCGACGGACAAAAAAACGTACAATCCCCAGTTACCCGGCGGCTGCGGCCTAGGCCGCGCCGGGGCCCCATACGTTTTCCGCACCCCGCAATACCGCATCCCGTCCCGCACGGCAGCCCCGGAGCCTTTCATGCCCGCACCCGATCTTGGCCGCTTCATCGCCGGTTTCCGGCGTTTTCAGAAAAGCTGGTTCTGCCGCGACCACAACCTGTTCGAAAACCTGGTGGAAGAGCAGTCCCCCAAGGCGCTGGTCATAGCGTGCAGCGATTCGCGCGTGGACCCGGCCCTGCTGCTGGACTGCAACCCCGGCGACCTGTTCGTGGTGCGCAACGTGGCCAACCTTGTCCCACCGTACGAGGCGCACACCACTACCCAGCACGGGGTCAGCGCCGCGCTGGAATTCGCCGTGCGCAGCCTGAAGGTGGAAGACATCATCATCCTGGGCCACGCCCGTTGCGGCGGCATCAAGACGCTGCTTTCCGGCGCGGCCGGGATCAAGGACAACACGGAATTCCTGTCGCGCTGGGTAAGCATTGCCGCGCCCGCCCAGGAGAGGGTGCAGGAAAGCTGCCCGCATTGCTCGGAGCAGGAACTGCATCGCGCCTGCGAGCAGGAATCCATTCTGGTTTCGCTGGAAAACCTGATGACCTTCCCCTGGCTGCGCGAACGGGTGGAACGGGGCGAACTTTCGCTGCACGGCTGGTTCTTCGACCTGGAAAAGGGAGAACTGCTGGGCTGGGACGCCGCCACGAAGACCTTCCAGCCCATGGTGCGCGAATGCATCTGACGGCACGTCCCGCGCGGTAATCCGCCTGGCGACGCCCTGCACGCGGCAAACATCCGCCGCCATGCCCGGCAATCTTGCCGCATGGCATGCGGCGTATTCCTTCCTTCGAACATCTTGAGAAAAGCCGCCGTGCATCGTAAGGTGGCAAACGGAGCAAAGGCGCTCCTGCCGCCCCGCGCCCGCCAGACGGCGCCGTGACCGGCGGAAGGCGCCCCCAGCACGCGCCATGCGCCAGCCGGGGGCGTTTTTTCCCGTCTCCGGGGCACCCACGCACGATGACAACACGGCACCGCCGTCGCACGGATATTCCGCATGTTCTTCTCGAAATTCTTCTCTGGCTCGAAAAACGAGCCGGATGACGCCCACCGGGCCGCCAGCACGTCCGCCGACTCGCCCGCGGACACGTCCGCGGACACGTCCGGCAGCGCATCTGCCGACGCGTCTGGCGAGGCGCCATCGGGCTCCGCTGCCGGTTCCGGCCAGTCCGCAGAGCAGTCTCCCGGGCAAGCATCGGACCAGTCCGCACGCGATCGTGGCGGATTCGGCGGGCTGGGCGACCTGCTGGGCGAGCAGGAGCGCAAGTACGTTCTGGCCTACATCGTCATAGGCATCGTGCTGGTGGAATTTCTGGTTGCCATCGTGGCCATCTGGCAGGGCGTGGCCAACGTGCAGAGCATGCCGGACGGCACGGTGCGCTTCCGCTTTCCGTGGGGCGGCTACCTGGTTTCGGTGGCTGCCGCGCCGGTGGTGGTGCTGCTGGTATTGCAGGTCATTGCGCTGGGCTACACCCGCCTGATCAAGGGCGACCCGGTGCTGACAGAGGCGCAACTGCGCCAGCTGCCTCCGTGGCTGCAAAAAATGCTGGCCGCCGTGAACGGCGTGCCCACCTTTCTGCTGCTGCTGGGCGTGACCCTGCTGGCCACGGTGATCTACTATTTCGACAAGGTGCTGGGCTTCGTCATACGGCTGGGCGAATCCACGGAACACCTGGTGCTGTGGGTGGGCGGCGGCGTGCTGGCCGCGTGGTGCGTGGGCTATCTGGGGCGGATGCTGTTTGCCTACAAGGTGCGCCGCGTGCAGGAAGAATACGCCTACCGGCGCGAGGTGCTGGAGCGCACCGGCATGATCATCGTGGACCAGCGGACCATGCTGGCCCAATTGCCGACGCAGGGCGACGCCATGATGCCCCGCGCCCTGCCGGGCACCATCGACGTGTCGCCTTCCGGCGGGGTGCAGGCCACCAGGGTGCTGCCGCCCGGGCCGGATGGTCCGGCCACCGCGAATGCGCCTTCCGGGCAGATCGCACCGTCCGGACCAGACGCTCCTTTCGGGCAGGGCGCTCCTTTCGGGCAGGGCGCAACCGGGGCTCAGAATACCGAGGTTGCGCCGCCAGCGGCTCCTGCGGCAGACGCCACCCCAGCCGATGACGTGCGGGTGACCTACGTGGTGGACGTGCACGACGTCGACGCCAGCGAGGCCGCGCACGAGGCCACCGGCGTAACTGGAAATGCGTCCTCCGGCCTGTCCGCGCACGCGCCCGGCAACATGTCCGGCAGCGTGCCCGATACCATCCCTGAAGACGAACCCGTGGAGCCGGGCCTGCATGAACCTTCCGGCCAGCCCGCGCCCCGGTCAGCGTCCCTTGACCTGCTGAATCCCCCGCCTGCCGCGCCGCCCAAAAAGCCCCGCGCACGCAAAAAGGCTGCGGAATAGCGGGACGGCGTCAGGGCAACAGGGCGACGGGGCGACGGGGCGGACGCAGCACGGGATGACCATCCTGCGCTACGGCTTCCCGTTTCCGCCCTTCCGAAGCAACCAGAAGCCGGGTGGCGTGCGCAACGTCACCCGGCTTCACGATTCTTGCGGGCACTGTTACCGCCCCGCGGTTATCGAATCGCCACGGCCTGGCCGGTGCCCGCAGGCCGGGTTCGGCGTGCCGCGCCCTTGCAGCTGCGCCAGTCGCTACCACTCGCCGGGCGCAACGCCCAGCAGGCGCTGCACCTTGACGATGGCCGCATCACGCGACCTGCGCCCCGCAGGGGCGGGGTTGTCGTCCTCGTCCTCCAGCAGGTGGGCGAACAGCACGGTACGGCCATCCCCATGCTGCGCCCAGCCCACGAACCAGCCGATCTGCCGGTCCTCCACCCGCGTGCCGTCGGGCAGTTGGCGCACCCCGCTGCCGGTCTTGCCGTACAGCTTCCAGCCGCCCTGCAAATCCTGCACGAACAGGATGCGCCGGGTCATTTCCTGCGCCTTCGCCGCCACCGGCAGTTCGGAACGCACCAGCCTGCCGATGAAGTCCACTTCTTCCTCGGGCGAGATGGCCAGGCTGCCGGACAGCCACGAGCGGGTCAGGCCGTCGTCCGGAGCCATGGCATCCTGCGGGCCGCGCCGCCCGGAAACGTCGCGGTTGCCGTAGCCGAAACGATCCACGTAGGCCTTGAAGCGCTCCATGCCCAGTTCGCGCGTGGTGGCCTGCGAATACCAGACGCAGCTGTTGCGCATCCACATGACCGGGTCGTGCGGCTGCTTCCACACGTCGTAGTCCACGTTCAGGCTTTCATCGTAGGCGCGCACGGGGTGCGTTTCGTCGATCAGGATGCCCGCGTCGTAGCCCATGAGGCTGATGGCGATCTTGAAGGTGGAGCAGGGCGCGCGGCGGGTGGTCAGGTCGCCTTCTGCCGTCAGCATCTCGTCGCCCTCGCGCACGAGAAAGCTGGTGGCGGCCCGGGCCGGGGCGGGGAGGAACGCGCACAATGCAAGCAGCAGCGCCAGTGCCACCAGGGGGGAAACACGATGCATCAGCATGCGTCACCTTCGACATGTCCATGGAAAGGCGCGACGACGGAACGATTCCGGCGGCGACGGCCTTTTGTTCAGCCCAGCGTTACGCCGGCTGCGTTATGGTTTCAATGGGCTGCGATGCTCGTGGCCTGCGCGGGTGCCGGGGCAGGCCGTACGGACTACGGACAGGGCCGGGGCGGGGGGCGAAAGAAGAAAATCGGCAAGGGGCAGGCGGCAGGCCGCGGGACCGGCAGGCCGCGTTTGCTGTTTGCGCGCTATCGCCCCATGAACGGGGCCACGATGCGCTCGTAGCTGCCGTCCTTCTTCATGCCGCGCAACGTTTCGGCCAGGCGGGGCACCAGATCGGCATGGCGGCTGTTGAGATACATGTACATCTCGCGCGTGGCCAGGGGCGGGGCCAACACGCGCAGGTTGGGCAGGCCCAGTTTGCGGGCGTAGTACAGGCCGCCCAGGCGGTAGTAGAGCGCCACATCCACGCGCCCGGCCCGCAGCAGCGCAAACAGGTTTTCCGGCGTGGCGACCTTTACCGTGCTGCTGGCGCGCACGTTCTCGTCGTAAATCTTCCAGCCGATGATGTAGGCGACGGTGTAGCGCCGCAGGTCGTCCCAGTTGCCTACATTCACGTCTGGCCGCAGGGCAAAGGCCGTGAACTCGTAGGTCATGTTGCTTTCCGGCACCTGGAGCAGGTTGGGGTAGGCGGCCTGCAACCCGCTGATGCGGTTGCCATCGCCGTCCACCTGCCCGCTGTCGGCCATGAACAGCCCGCGTTCGCTGGGCAACTGCAGCAAGGAGACGCCCACCCCGGTACGCGCGAAGGCCCCCTTGATGATCAGGTCAAGCATGCCGTCCTGACCGGGTTCGCTGAGCGGTGGGGATATGGTGGTGGCCAGGGTAAGGGTGGGCGCGGACTGTGCGGGAACGGGCCGTGCAGGGCCGGACGGGACGCCGACAGAAGGGCCGGAAGCCGGGGGGGCAGCAGCAGATGGACCGGAAACGGAGGGGGTAGAAACAGCCGGAGGGAACTGCCCGGCACCCGCTCCGGATGCGGTCACGAACAGCAGAAGCGCACACGGCAATGCCCGTGACAGCAGTTGCGCCATGACCTGTGCCATGATCTGCAACATCGCCCGCAGTCTCTTCATTGGTGTAAAAGCCATCCGGCGCCTCTGTAAACCCTGAACCCTCGACCTGGTCGTCAACGCGCGCTCATGGAGCCGTGGCCTGTGCCGTCGGGCGTATGACTTCGGAAACACGGCGGACGGAGGGGAACGGCATGACGCCGCCCACTGCCCGCACACGGTGCCGCACCAGGAGCCGCACGGGGCATCCCCCACGGCGGGTGTGCGATTCCTCGGTTGTTTTGTTGAGTGTCTATTCTATCCTGAACTTTCGTCAACAGGCCAGAGTGGCTGGGGTGTGTGCTTTCGTGCGGCGGCGTGGGGCGTAGGGGCTTTGAGCAATGGACATACGCAGCCAGTTGCAGGAAGAACCCAAAAAGATCGGGCCGACCTGCCTTGCGGCAGGTCGGCCCAGAAATTGGTGGAGGCGGCGGGATTCTAGCCACTCCAAGAAAGACTCTTACCTTTTTAGGTAGTTAGGCGTGTTGCGCTTGGGAGGCATGTAGCAAGTTTTTGTAACAGGAGCAAGTGAGGTCAAGCCGTTTGTCAGACAAAAACTGTAGCCAACAAACGGGACGTGCTACATCCCAACCGTGAAGGGCATGTCGACCTACCGTCGTAGGCTTTCATACAATGTCTGGCGCGAAACCCCGTACTCGCGAGCCAAGGCAGCGACCTTTTCCCCCGATTTTAACCGGCGGCGAATCTCGGCAATCTGTGCGCTGTCAAGGCTTGGCTTACGTCCTCTGTATTTCCCGGCAGACTTGGCAATCGCAATACCTTCCCTCTGCCGCTCTTTGATCATTGCCCGCTCAAACTCGGCCACTGCTCCGATGATTTGAAGTTGAAGCCGTTGAAAGGGCGAGTCCTGCCCGTTGAACTCCAAGCCTTCCTTGTGAAACATGACGGTAATGCCTGATGCTGTCATTGCAGTCAGGATGGAAAGGAGGTCTTGAAGATTACGGGCCAAGCGGTCGATAGAGTGGACATGCAGTACGTCCCCTTCCCTGATGAACGCAAGACACTCTTTCCATGCAGGGCGGTTGGTTGTGCCACCGCTTGCTTTGTCCTCAAACACTCGATCCAAGGCAACGCCTTCAAGCTGGCGGACTGTGTTCTGGTCGGCAGTGCTGACGCGGATGTAGCCTATGTTCTTCCCGGTGATCATGCCCTTCCTCCATGGCATCAGTAGGTGATATGTCAGGAAAGGGTTTAAGATGTCTGGCTATGAATGTCAATAAAAATGAAAAACGACTCTACCCTGACGGAAAGATTGTCAGGGCAAGGTGTCGACTTGTGGTCTACCCTAGGATGACACATTGTCGAACGGCAAATATGAACAATGGCGACAACTATCATCCCCGCTGATCGTCCGACTCGCCTATGATGGCCGTCTGGAGAGTGGTGGTCGTCGCCCCAGTCAGCGGTGATCCGTGGTCGCCTCTATGTATGAGGAGCACCCCGGCCCCGGCAACGCACGAGGATGGACTGAGAGCGACGGAACGTGAGACGGATGGGCCAAAGGTCAGACTGCGGCGGGGAAGGGCGTTCTTCGATGAAAAACGGCCCACGGTGTTACGGTGGGCTGGTAGCGGCCCCGATCGTATGGATTGTGACCACCCCGGTACGGGGGGAATGTGCCCCGGTCGGTGGGTGAGATGGGCTTTCAGATTTTTGCGTCAGAACATCCGGGGGGGGCTATGAAGCCGACGAAGACGACGCCCCCGCACAAAAAGTCGACTTGAGGGTCTTGCCTGCTGGCAGGGGGCGACTTAATGACTTCCTACCTGATCTCCCCAATGCTGGCGACCACGTATGCCGAAACCCCTCCGGCAGCGTGGTCGCTCTTTTCTTGCCCTTCCCCTTGCCGGTCTTCTGGCCCCCCTAATGTCCCGCCCCGGCTTGCCTGTGGGGAGCTTCACCTGCACCGGGGCCAGTGGCAGGCGTGAGCGGTGGTGAGGAGGCCGACCCCGACGACGCGTCCTCAAGGGACTGGATCACAGCGTTGATCGTTGCAATGACACCGGGGTTGGTGTTCTTGTTGAAGATGATGTGCCGTGCGTTGCCTGCGGGGATGTCGTCGAGTTTGATAGTGGTCATCTCATCACGAGGGATGCCCGCAGCCTCCGTGAGTGCATCGACTTCCTCTGGTGGCACTAGGACGCCATCTATTCTGTAGCTTCGAAGCATCTTGACAAGCTGTACCCGTGTTCCTGCAAGGTGGTACACGTCCCCGGCGTGCGTTGCGATGATGGCGTCACAGTACTCACCCTCGGAATATCCAACGATAGTGCCAAGGCGGAAGAAGGCATCTTTCATCAGCCCTGCGAAGGTGCGGTGGTTCCTGAATTCAGCAACGCGGCTGGACAGGACCAGCAGCTCTGGCGGCCTGTTGGTGTAGATGGGGCGGGAGAAGATGAAGCGACGTTCTCGTGCTTCGTTGCGGAACCAGCCAATCGAGATGGCAGTGGGGTCACGCTCGACCCGCTCCAAGGCCCTTTTGGCGGGCATGGGTTTGAACTCGTGCCGGATGCGGGCAGCTTCGAGGACCGCCTTGACCTTGGCCACGAGTATCCCCTTCGGCTGCCCATCCTCCGTGAAGTAGTACGGGGGATGCTCAATGTAGCAGACTGATAGCTGATCTACAGGTGCGGGGTAAGCGTCCCCGCCAACCAGCATGTATGCAGCAAACGCAACCCGCTGTAATAACTGGCGTTTCATGGCCTTGTACCCTTGCTTGGCGGCTTAACGAGGTGCTGGTGGGTGGAACCTCCATCATGCACATTAAGCCTGTCGGCAGGGAGCGGCAAGGTGGTTTCGGCCAGCCACCACTACGCGGCCCGATAGTGCTTTGTCGTCATTCTGGAAAAAAGGAGCGACCACATCACCCCCACATCCACTAGCACCGGGGAGGGCATTGGGGCGGGACAGGGGCGATGTGGTCGCATGCGAGAGGAAGACCAAGGAATTCATTGATAGCGCCTCCCGACGTCGCCCGCAACCCCTTGGCCCGTTTCTCCATGCGGTCCCACAGGTCCGCGTTGTCCCAGATGAAGTCGTGGGCGCTGATGTCGGAGGTCAGGCCGAACGACAGACCGATCCCGAGGAGAGCGGCTTCGTAGCCAGCTTCGTGGATGATGGTGACCTTCATGGTTAGACCTCCTCCATGATCACCTTGAGGCCCATCTCACGACCGGCCTGATTCAGGATGTGCAGCGGGTAGACGTTCAACTCGCGGTCCTTGGTCCCGAAGGCGGTGTGGATGACACGCGGCTCCTTGCCAATGGGGTGACCATGCTGACGGCAGAGTTCCGAGGCCCGCTTGCCAAGGCGCACCTTCTCGCCCTGACGCAGGTACATCTGGTTGAGCGCCCGCCACTTATCCACAGTGACGTAGCGGAGGTGCTCGGTAATCACGTCGTCCAGTTCGTCGAGGACCGTTTCAGTCGCCCGCACCTGGGCCGCCAGCATGCGGTTGTGCTCCCCGAGGTCACGGGCGTTGACTTCGGCACGACGGCGGGCCTCCTGCTCCTCCTTGAACTTGGTCAGGAGTTCGATGGCGAAGTCGGGGTTCGACAGCATGTCGGCCACGGTGGGTGAATGACGCAGCCCCTTGCGGAACCACGCATCAAGGGCAACGAAGCCTTCGGCCCGGAAGACGTTCAGCTTGTCCTGCACTTCGGGGCGGACCTTCTTGATGGTGAAGAGCCAGCCAGACAGGAACTCGATGGGGAGCATGAGGGTGGTCTGGGGACCGCCAGCGGAAGGCGTCACGATATTCGTTACACCCTTGGCAAGCACCGGGTCTGCCTTGATCTTTTCAAGCTGGCCCTGCCAAGTGATGCCCAGCGCACCGCAGACATGGCGGGGCGAGAAGTAGCAGCGGTCATCGGAGGTGACAGCGGCGAGGATGGTGGCGTTGCAGATGGCGATCTCTTCGTGGCGGACGGGGGTGAGGGTGGGGGTGGTCATGATGTCTTCTCCTTGTGGTAGTATTGCTGTGATGGGGAGTTGGTTGGTTTGAACGCATGAAGGCCCACCGGAGCGATGATCTCCAGCGGGCCTTCGTGCCGTTGCTGTCGGCGTTTTCGTTGTCGTGGATTAGAACCCCACCCGCATGGTGAGTTTCCCCTCGTTGTACAGACGGGTCATGAGCTGCTTTCCGGCGTCGGTGACGTAGATGTCCACGGTGCCGTACTGGTCGTTCACCTTCTCCACGAAGAACTTGTCGCGGTACTGGGCGTACACGCGGTACGGACCCCACTGGCGGTGCAGGTAGCCGAGCCGACGGAGGTCATCCTTGGTACGGTTGGAGTTCACCCCGTGCAGACGGCGGGCGAAGTCATGAACCTTCATCATGCGCTGGGCCACCACGGCATCGTAGGTCTCGGCCTTCGGGGCAAGTTCCTTGACCTCCGCTTCCAGAGCCTCTGTCTTGGCCTTCATCCGCTCGATGGTGTCCTGCGCCACGAGCACGGCCCGCGCCAGGATGGCTTCGGGGGATTCGTCCGGGCGGGCGACGATGTAGCCGCCGGTCTTCCTGATGGAGGGCAGGACTTCGGCGGTGACCCACTTCTTGAAGCGCAGGGCTTCGGGTTTGCGGGAGCGGAGGATGAGGGAGTACAGGCCGGACTCGTTGATGAGGAGGCGGTTGGGGTTGCCGCGCTTGGGTTCGTCGCCAATGACCTTATAGTGTAAGGTCATTATCTCATCCGCATCGAGGACCGTGTTGATGTTCGTGGTGTGGAGGTCGAGCGCATCGCACACATCCTTCGCCACGAACCACGGATCGTCACCCTGCATGATGACGCGGAGGTTGCCGGAGAACAGGTCGGGGTTGCTGAAGATGACGGGGGTGTTCTAGGAGGTGGTGGTCATGATGTCTTCTCCTTGTGGTGTTGTGATTGCTTGGTGCTGAACGCACGAAGGCCCACCGGAGCGATGATCTCCAGTGGGCCTTGGCGTTGTGGTGTCGATGTTCTGGCCGCGCAGCCTAGTAGGGGCAGGGGCGCGGGAAGGGGCGCGGGAAGGGGAGCGGGAAGGGGAACGGCGGAATGGGAACCCAGGGGTTGGTCATGAGGTCTTGATTCAGGCCCGACGCTACATTAAGAGAATGGTGTAGGTCTCCTCTGGCCTGCGACTACGCCGCGCGACTGACATACCCCCCCCCTTGTCCGGCGCGGCGTAGTCGCTCCTTTCAGCGAAGACGTCCACACTGCGGACACCCCTGCGCGGGTGTTGAAGCGGTCTCGGCGCTGTGTTACCGGCTGACTTGAGGAGGGGGGATGATGGCGGAGGGTCGATGTTGACCACGCCGACTGGCAGGAGGGGAGTCCCTAGCCGTGGGCTGGTCACACCCTGCCGACCCGCGACGGCCACCACCATCCTCCTCCTCCTCCTCCTCCTCAAGTCAGCCGATGCTCACAGGGGCACGGCCTCCCACGCAAGCGCATAGCCAAGGGGTAAGAGTCTGGACGCCGAACTAATCTGCTACTGCTTTGGCTACACGGCAGTCGACATCAAGGCAGATGCCATCCGAAACGGTAGATCGACGATCCTTGAACGGATTATCCGCGAGAAGCACGACGGGGCCTGTCGCTGTGCCGAGACAAACCCTTCCGGCAGGTGATGCCTGGGGGATGTCCGCCGGGTAGTGGACAGTGTCCTTGGCAAGCCGGGTGTCTCCATCGGACCGAAAAGCCGGTGATCACAGCGGTGAGGAAACGCGACCGTTGTTCCCACGAGTTCCTTGTCAGTCCTGATCTAACGGGCATCTTCCGTTTGCAGAGCCGATAGCCCCGCACGACCGACGACGGCCCCTCCATGCGCCGCCCTTGAGTGGGTGACATGTGGAGGGGCCGTCGTTGTGCGTCGTGTGGGTATGGGACCACGCGAGGCGGGCAGGATGGGCCGTCCGCTCACGAGGATGGCCGGAGAGAGGTGATCAGGGGCAAGGAGGGACAATGACCTCGGTTGCCTTGTTTCAGTGGGGTCTTTCATCGAAAAACGGCCCACCGTAACACGACGACCACCACGACAGCCTACGGCACGGTAGTAGTTGACCGTTTGGCCTTCTGCTCCGGCTGATAGACGTACTTGTCGTAGGCGTTGAAACCAGCGCCAGCGATGGACAGGGCACCACCGAGGTAGTTCGGCTGGTTGATGGGGGAGCTGACGTAGTTGGACTGGGACTTCATGCGGGCCTCGGCCTTGTCCTTGTAGCCGCTGATGGCGGTGTCGGCGTTGACGCCCACCATGTCGAGCTGCTGCATGATCACGTCCCGCTTCTGGGCGGCGGAACGCTCGTAGTCGGCCATGAGCGCGTCGAGGGCGGTGCCTGCGGCCTCACTGGAGGCGAGGGCCTGACCCTGCTTCTGCATCTTCTCCTGCTGGAGCTTCTGGAGTTCTTCGGAAGCCGACGCCTGCTGCTGCATCTGGTTGATGCGCTCGGCGGCTGCGGCCTCGATGTATTCCTTGTTGGCCGCCTCTTGGTTCAGCTTGGCCGTGCGGGCGTACTCGTCGGACATGGCCGACTGGTACGATGCCTGGGCGTCGGCCTGCTGCTGTTGGGCGTGGAGGGATGCGGCGGTGGAAGCGGTGGCAAGTGAGGTGGCGAGGCCAGCCATTAGACCACACATGACGACCTCGCCCTATGCCCGGCCCGCAGTGGCGGCGGCGTAGTTCGGATTGCAACCACAGCGGAACGAGTAGAGGTGACACGGGGAGTACCGTGGATCGACGTCCGGGGACAGCTCGCACCCGACCACGGCATCGGCATCGCCTCCCATGCAGCGGTAGAGGCAGAAGGACCGGATGGCCGGGGTGGGCCGATGGGGACAGGTCGTGGCCCGGCGTCCGAAGCGGTAGGGATGCAGCGGGCACCCGGCATCGGCGCACTCCTCGACGGCCCGCCGGTCACCGCCCATGCAGTCGTGGACGCAGTGGTGGCGGATGGCCTCAAGGGCGGTCATGGAACGAGGCGGGGTACTCCCGGCGAACAGACAGGCCACGAGGTGGTCGGCGGCCTGCTCGACCGTCATGCACTGGGTGGTCGTTGTGGTTGGTTCACTCATGATGACCCTCCCCCATTAGGCCCGCTTGCTGCCACGAAGGGCGCAGGTTCCACGAGCTGGGGCCACCGACCGCAGGGACCGGGCGCGGGCCTCGGTGGCTTCGGCGGCGGACCGCAGGGCAGGCGCGGCGTCACGGGCCGTCATGACGACGATGGCAGACGGGGCGAGATGAACCACCAACGCTTCGCTCACCTCGTCCGCAAGGGCGGCCTCCATGTCGCTCACGGCCTTCACGGCATCGGAGGCATTGTCGAGAGCGTCGGCGACCTCGTGAAGCCTGCGGGCGGCATTGTCGAGTTCGATGCGGAGGTCTTCGACAGACACCGTGGCCGGGTCGATGGGACGCGCCGGGTTGAGGATCAGGTCATAGAGCGGCTTGGTTCTCTCCTGGTCCACCTTGCCGGAACTGGCAGCGGCGTTGATGGCGTCGAAGAGGGGCGAGGCTGGGCTTGTGGGGCCGGGATCGTCGGACCACGATATGGCCGGGAAGACCTTGTCGAGAACCGCGAAGACCTCCTCGGCTTCTGCCTCGCTGGTGAAGGCCACATGGTCCCCCACCGCTTCCAGCAGTGCGTCACGGGTCTCCGGCAGAAGCGGGCAGGTGGTGATGGTCAGGGCGGCAGGTTCGGGGGACATGGTGGGGGCGGTAAGCTTCATGGTCATGGTGTGTTCCTTGCTCTCGGTAGAGCGGCTGGGGTTGGTGGACAGGGTGGGCCTTGAACGACATGGACGACTGATCCTCCTCACGGGCTGACGGCGGGGTGCCCCGGAGCGCCAAGAACCGCCCACGACCTCACGCCGTCCCCCATGCGCGGTGGAGGGGAGACGTGAGGCCGCAGGCGGTTGAACCGAGAGGGGAACAGGAAGGCTTGCGTAGCTGGTGGGGTGACTGTGACGGGGATGGACGATGAACGACGACGGCAGCGGCGTCCCTGAAGGTGGGCCTGTGGTGATGCCTTTGGTTGGCATCAGGTGAGCCACAGGAGTTACTCTAGGAGTAGTCGTCTATAGTTATCTCTTACTTCTTCTCTTACTTCTTCTCTTTAAGTATATCTTATAGGGGAGCTATAGCTGCTCCTCTGGTGAGTGCTTGAGGTGGGCTTGAGGTCGTGCTGGGTGGTCTTTCCCCGAGAGTGCACGGTAATTGACATCACCCTGAAAACATTCAACTTCACCGACTGATGGTCGCTCTGGAAATTGGCGCTTATATCCGATAGTGGCCCATAATCGATAACATTCTAGAATCTTTGGAAATGACACGTCGTCAATCTGCCCCCCCCCTTCCAGAACGCGTAAAGGCCCTCAGCGTCGGCAACACACAGCGGACCTGTGGTTGGCGTTAGGTGAGCCGCAGGTGGGCTTAGGGTGTCAGGCGTAGTTCATCCTGTTTATAGCCCCGGTAGGTGGTCCCTTTCAGTCTGCTTAAGGCGGCCCTTTGCCCGAGAGTGGGACATAATCGACAATAGTCTGGAATCAATGACGATATGCGGCCTTTGCGCCAGCCTCTGGATGGTCGTCAGTCTCCTGCCCCCAGAACGCGAAAAGGCCCAGTGCGTCGTCATAACACAGCGGGCCTTTTTTCGTGCAAGTTTTGGGGTGAATCAGGCCGGGATAGGTCTTAGGCCATACCCGGACAGGATCACGCCGGAGAGGGCATCCTCGCGCGATTTTCGAGGGATTCAGCTGGTCAGTTCAGCCCGGCGTCAGGGGCGGTCGGGTGCTTCTCGTTCGAGCCACCTCCCCCGCATCGGGGAGGGCAGGCACGACCTCCGCGCCGTGAAGATCATGTCAAAAGGATGGGAGGGGCACCCACGGAAGAACGGCGATCACCTCATCTCGCAAGGTGGCCGTGGGATGCTTTCCGCTGCACCGCTCGGGTATGCCAATGTCTCCGGCCTTTAGCCTGTGCCCGACAACCTTCTGGATCAGCCGAAGGTTTGCCCGTGCCTGCGTTTCAAGGTGGTTGATCACAGTGTAGCGGAAACAGTGAAACACGACGGAGCTTTCCTCCTCGCCGTCCGTCCCGCCGATGCCCAGCTTGCGCCGGTACCGGGTGAACCAAGTGGTGATGGGGCCACCGACGTTGCCGCGTTTCTCGCGCTTGAGGTCGGGGAACAGGCGATGGTGTCCGGCGGCCTTCTGTTCCTCGACGAACCGCAGGAACCCAAGGCCGTCGATCAGGAACGGGTGGATTGGAACCAAGCGGACCCCCGCCTCGGTCTTGACGTGCTTCCCGTCTCCGGCCTCGTTCACATCGATGCACCACACGCCCTCGTCCAGTCGAATGTCGGTCACGAGGAGTTGTGCAATCTCCTCAATGCGCATGCCGGTAAACAGCGCGATCAGGGGCGTCCAGAAGTAGGCCGGGGATTGCCCGGTAGCGGCGAGGTAGGAACGAGGGTTGAAGAGCCGTTGCAGTTCTTCGGTGGTGAACGGGCGTCGGGATGGGCGGGCCTTCCCCTGCGCCTTCGGGATCACAAAGGCGGCATTCAGGGGTTTGGCGATGATCCCGTATTCCAGTTCCAGCCAGTTCAGCAGCGAACGGACCATGTTGAACTTCGTGTTCAGCGTCTTTGCGGACAGTCGCTTTTCCGCCGGAAGGTCGAGAGCGGCGAGAGCATGCAGGCGTTTACCGGCGTACTCCCTGCTCTTCGGGTTCGCAGGCTGGGCAGCCATGAGGCGGCCATATTCCCGGATCATGTCCCGGTCGAGTTCAGCCAAGGTGACGTCCCGGCCCCGCGTTTCCGTGATGGCCTCCGCAAACTGGCGGACGTTGACGTAGACGTTGCGCTTGCTGCCTTCCGCCAGTTCGGGGTCTTTCGCCGCTATGTACTTTTCGACCGCCGCCGACAGGGTGATGGCCTGTGCTGCCCCGGTGGTGGCGGTGGTAGTCGATGCCTGGGCTGAATCAAGGGCCGGATGTGGCACCGTGGCCGGGGCCTGCCATCCGGGGACGTCCATGATGGTTCGGACTGCCGAAAGCCGGTAGTCGGGCCGGGCAGTCAGTTCCCCGGCGAACGTCGGACACGATGCCGACTCGATGACGGCGGCCTGTGCCAGAAGCAGGGCATCGCAGAGCTTGAGGAACTGAAGGCGGGAGACAGGGGACCGCGATCCATCGTTGTTTGCGGGGCCATCTTTCGACGCACGAGGATGGCCGGAGAGCGACGATCCGGTTCCGGTCGCGTCATTTGTTGGGGTACCGTCGTTCGATGGGCTTTTTTCCCCGAAATCGGCCCGCTGTGACACGGTGGCCGGATAGCCCGCCCGCTGCAAGACCTCTCGCGCCGTGGCGGTGGTGTGCCCAACACCCTGCCAGCCATGTTTTGTATTTTGTTGTTAGTTTTGTATCTTGTTGTTAGCATGTTACGAAATTATGCCCCATGTCTTGACACCGCCTTCTCTTGATTTATTCATTCTACGCTGACCACAATTTAAACACTTCAAGGAGGACGCTATGATGGTTTCTAAGCTGAATCCATGGAACTGGTTTAAGAGGGAAAGCGAACAGGAAAAGACCCTTCCGGTTAAGCAGGCGGAACGGGGAGCACGGGAATACGCTTCTCCGCTTGACCACTTCCACGCCGAACTCGACCGTATGGTTGATTCAATGTTCTCTGGCTTTGGAATGCCTTCGCCGCGCCGCTGGCTCGACGCAGCCAGCCCGGTGCTTGGCAAGTCTGTCATCAAGCCGAAGGTCGATATTTACGGCACAGACAAAGAGTACGTTGTTGAAGTTGACCTTCCCGGCATTGAAGAGAACGACTTGTCTGTTGAGCTGAAAGATGATGTGTTGATTCTCTCTGCCGAAAAGAAGCATGAGGAGAAAACAGAAGAAAAGGGGTACTACCGCATTGAGCGCTCTTACGGTTCCTTCCGTCGGGTACTCAATGTCCCTGATGATGCAGACAAGGAAGGCATAAACGCCAAGTTGAACAAGGGCGTGCTGCGAATCACCATGCCGAGAAACAAGGCTATTGAAACCGAATCCCGCAAGATTGCGATTGAAAATTCGAACGAGGACTAACCTAACCAAGGGCAGTCCAAAGAAACAAGAGCAAGCTTGAGGTTCCCTTTGTTCGGGGGTGGTATCAAGCCGGTAATGGCCTGAAATCAACGACGATACCTGGATATTGATCCGGACCCGCATGGTCGTCAGTCTACTGCCCCAGAACGCGAAAAGGCCCGCTGCGTCATCAGAACACAGCGGGCCTTTTTTCGTGCAAGTTCGGGGGTGAATCTGTCCGGGTAGATCGTTGGTCATGCCCGGACAGGATCAGGTCGGATACGCCAACCTCGCGCGATTCCGGCGGGGTAGGCCGGTCAGTTCATCAACGCCTCCCCCGCACCGGGGAGGGCAAGCACGACCTCCGCGCCCGGCAGGACGATCCGGTACTCTAGCCATTGGGTGTCTGTGGCCTCGACGGTGATCTGGGGTGCTCCGATGTCCGGGCCTTCGGTGGCGGTGGGGGCCTCCCAGATGGCATACTCCTCGATCAGTCCGAAGACCTTGGCGGTGTGGAACAGGGTGTCGAGGCGGGTGATGTCCGGCCCTTTGCCGTGCTCCGTGTTGCCCATGACCGGGGCCAGCAGGTTTGCCACGGTGGACGGCGGGAGGCCCAGCAGGGAGGCTATCCGGTCCACCGCATGGACGGCGGACAGGCAGTAGGACAGACGGTCGCAGAGCAGGGCAGCGGCGGAAGAGGAGGGGGTGATGGAAGTGGTGGTTTCTGTCTGTGTCGTGTTCATGGTTGATGATCCGTGTTGTGTTGGTGGTTGAATCATGGGTGCCATAGACGATGATTTGATCCAATGCTGCTTGAGGGAAATAGACCGCAGCACATTGCCAGCTCTTTAGCGGCGCATGAGGTGCGACAGATCAAGACCACGGAAGCGTAGTTGTCCCATCGCTTCGGCAAGCTTCTTCAAGGCGAATCCCTTGCCGTACCGCGCAGCCATCCCCTTTTCACTGTGCCCTTGCAAGGCGTTCATAATCTCGGTCGAGATGTCGGAGTCGCGGCACGCATCCTCGAAGCAATGGCGGAAGCTGTGGAAGGCGTTTGTCTTGTGCTTGATTCCTGTGTACTTCAGGAACCTGCTGAACCGCTTTGAGAAGGGCGAGGAGTAGTAGCCATCCTGTCCCATCTCAATGTCAGGGAAGAGCCGCTTGTGTCCCTGCCCCCTGCGTTTCTCGACGTACTCCAACAAGCCGAATTCGATAAGGTCGTTATGAACAGGGATGATGCGCCGTGAGCTTGGCGTCTTGAGTCGCTTATCGTCCCCGGCGTCGTTGATGTCGAAGTACAAGACATCATCTTCTTCTCGGATGTCAGCGAGGTAAAGTTGGAGCACCTCCCCCAGCCGCGCCCCGGTATAGAGGCTGATCAACGGAACCCAGTAGTAGGCCGATTCGATCGGAATTACCGATCCAGCCTTGTGCCACCGTTCAGCCGACTTGCACCCTGTGTAGATCGGGGCGTTGAAGATCGTGCGCAGTTCATCCGTGGTAAACGGGTCGCGCTCATCCCTCACGTTCTTCTTGAGCTTTATCTGGAGGCCGTTGAATGGGTGGGCCGTGGCTTCGTCATAGTGCCCCTGTGCCCACGTCCAAAACGAGCCAACGTACCGCATCAGCTTGTTCACGTTGTGGTCTGACATGGGAGCAAGGCCGAACTTCTTGGCCTTGTCTGCGGCCTTCTCGATGGGCAGCCCCTGGAGTTCTGCAACCTTGACCCAGTTTGGCGGCAGGCGCAGCAGTACGGCCTTGAAGGCTCTGGCATCGGCCTTGGTGTATGAATCGAGGGGACGATCACCAATCAGCGAGATAAAGTGGTCCATCCAGACGCGATGCTCCTTCTCTGTCTTGGGCACCCAGCTGGTGCGGGACTTCTCCGCGATCCACTCCTCGACAGCCATCGACAGCAGGGGCGTTCTGGATTCAGGGGGCACCCCGGCGGCCTTCGGTGTTTCGATGACCTCGCCTTCATTCCTGCGCCGGATGGCCTCGTATGCCTTGAGGGTGGCCGCCTGTAACGCTCGGGCCAGCCTCGGCCAACTGGGTGACGATGGCTCAAGGCGTATGTTGATGTTGTCCCAGTTCAGGACATCTTCGGCTTCGCTTGCGATGAACGCATCAACACGGCCACGGGCATAGCCGTGCTTCGTATTGTCCACGACCATGCTTGTTGCTGCTTGGTGGTCCGTGAACGATGGCCTTTCTTGCAGACGGGCAGCGAGAAGCCGGTTGATCACTTCCGGGTCATCGGTCTGGACGATGGCGGTTAGCTTCTGGTCCTCAACGCCGTCGTCGTCGTCGTTATCGTCGTCGGTGAATCCTTGGATTCGTATTTCTTCATCTTCCTCAAGTAGATGGGCGTAGTATGCCGCCGCCACGCGATCAATGTCGGAGTCTGCCAGTTCCTTGAGCGGGGCCTTGCTGCCGCTCTCGGCAAGCATACGGCGATGGGCCTCAAACCGGCGGTCTACCTCAACGGCGGCGATACGAACGCGCCGGAGTGCTTCCTTGTAGTCGGTGGTCCGCAAGGAGAAGGTTTCCTCGGTCTTGGGGTAGGTCGCCTTTATGTCTTGGGGCACGACCGCACGGTGGTAGTAGGTGGCTCCACGGCGGAACAAGCGGGGGTGTTTGGGCATCGTTTCCATACCTCCACTGTAACACATGGGTGGAGCAGACCAAAGAAAAAAGCCTTACCTAACAGCACGTTGCTGAAAAGTAAGGCTTTCTTCGAAATTGGTGGAGGCGGCGGGAATCGAACCCGCGTCCGAGAACATTCCACGCGAAACGTCTACAGGCTTATGTCGGGAACAATTGTCGTCACGGGCTTGGCCCCCGACCGGGCGGCCCTAGACCAGCTCACCTATAGTTCTTACACCCGCAGCGGCGAGCGCCCTTGGATGCCAGCCTGATGAAGTTACACCTCGCCGACGTATCAGGCGTCGATCGGTTTGGCGTGGCCACTAATTAGGCAGCCAGTGCGTATTCGTAATTGTTGGCAATTACTTTTGGTGCCGCTTTTTACGAGGCCAGCGGCGCCTCGGCCTGCAATTCCGGCTTCCACATCCCCGTCGAAACCAGGGCGCCCCCGTATGTACGGCGGTGTCCGGCGAACGGCTTGTTCTGCCGCGATGCAATGCGGGCCACCATCCCGCGTCACATAGTATAATGCCGTTTCCGGCAAAGGCAAGGTGGCTGGCACACGCTTGTGGCGGTTGCGCACCCACCAAGGCCCGACCGGAACAGGGCCTATACGGTTTTTTGTACCCGGTGGCAAGGGATGCGCGCCGCGCAGGCCACAACGTACAACGCCCGGTCCGGGCATGGTGCCGGGGCCGGGCGGACATGTTTTCCTGATGACGGGCAAAGGGGGCAGATACGTAAGGACTCCCTGTTCCGGGGTGCGGGGGGCCGGCGCCGTCTTCATGCCCGCGCCGGGTAAGGCGGCGACACGGAGCCGCCAGTCCGCATCCCATGCATACGCTGCCGGGCAGCCCGCAGGACAAGGCGGCTAGGCGTTTCTGCCGAAGTAGAAGTGCGACATGGCCCCCTTCAGGCTGACCCGGTAGGCGGAAGATGCCGTCTCAGCGGTGTCGGTCGTTGCCGCGTCCACGGCGTCGTAGGCGGCGGCGCCCACGCGCGTGGTGACCACCCGGCGCAGGCTGCGGATGTCGCGGATCAACTCCGACTGCGAGGCGAGCTCTCCGAAGGCCGAGGAAAGCTCCGGCGCATCGGTCAAGGTCTTTTCTATGCGCGCCTTGTCCGGGTGGTCGCCCAGCACGGTCAGCGTCCCTTCGTCATCCATGGACAGGGTCAGCTTTTCGTCCAGCGACACCCCGGCGGCCTCCAGCCGGTCGGAAAGGGTATCCAGAAATCCCTCTTGCAGGTCCGCGACGTTCTGTTCCAGCGTTTCCAACACATTGCCGCCGCGCTCGGAAATATCTTCCAGCGTGGACCGCAACTTGGGGTTCAACGCGGAAAGGCTGGCGCTGTCGGTCAGACGGGCAAGATTGCCGTCCGCCGCCTGCGTCTGCTCGGACCCGGACGCAGTGCGCCCTGCATCGGTGTCCTGACCCGTGGTACGGTGGACGACCATCATGCTGCCGAGATTGTTGAAAATGCCGTCTATGGCCACGCCCGCCTCCGTCGTGCAGAAATTTCCTTTTCCGTGTCTGGGGCGGGAATGAGCAAGATCGGTGCCAGCCGAAAGGGCAAAAAGGGCGGGGTCATGCTCCGGATGGTCAGGGCGGTGCGGGCATCAGGAAGCCGCCGGGGCAGGGGCAGGTAATCGGGAGCGTTGACAGGGGCGGGACTTTTGCCGGAATCTGCGGGAAAGCCCGGCCCCGCCGCATGCGGGGCACGGCAGGAGAACGCCATGCGAAACAACGAGCTGACAATGGTCGGCAGGCGGAATGGACAGACCGGATTCCCTTGCGTGAAGGTTGCCGCCCCCGGCGGCCAGCGCACCGCGCGCCGCCGCTCTGCGGTGGCCCAGATGCGCCTGGTCCTGACGTGCCTGACCTTGTGTGCCGCGCTTTCAGGCGCACTGCCTGCATCAGCGCGGGCACAGGCCACGCTATTGCCGGGGGGCGAATACCCCGACGCACAATGCACCTCGCCCATGCGTCCCTTTGCGGGCGACAAGGCCTGGGAATGGGACATGTACCGCCAGAAGATGGGCGCCTACCGGGCCTGCGTGGATACCTACGTGCGCCGGGCCCGCGCGGACATCGAACACATTCAGGGCAAGATCGACAAGGCCGTGCGCGAGTACAACCGCGAGGTGACCATGCCCTGACGGTAATGGCGTGGCAGAAGGAATGGACGGAAAGAGCGGCCCCGCCAGTCGTGCGATACAGGACAGGCGTACGTTACAGGACAGTCGTACGTTACAGGACAGTCGTGTCGCCCAGGGCGGACGGGGCGGTGGCATGCCACCAGCCGTTGCCGTTGGGCGAGCTCGCAGCGCGAGACTTGCCCCGGTCGTTGGCGAGCTTTCGAACCTTACGGACAGGAACCCCAGCGCGCAGACATGGCCAGCAGGGCAATGGCAGGTGAAACTTGACCGGCCTGCGCCCGGTGCCCGTAAACTACGCAAGCCCTCCCGACGGGCACGCTGCGCCCCTTCGGGCCGGTCGGCCAACGGGCGGAGGAACTATCGGGAAACAGCCCCTAACCGGGACCATTCCAATGCCCGCAATTCTCGCAGGCAAATCCGGAAAAGTCCGCCGCCCCGGCATCGTCCGTCCAGACTTCCACCTCGTTGATGTGCCCGCAGTTCTCGCAGGGGATGCGGGCCACGTGTTCCTCGGGATCATAGTCGCAACCTTCACCGCGAATGGTCAGGGTGGCGGTGTATTCGGGCATGGCGGCCTCCGGGGGTGCGGCGTGGCCAATGGGAGGCGCACGCCGTGCGCGTTGGGGGAATGTCCATTGTGACGATGCCTCAGGATTCGTGCATGGTCAACCAGGACCGCCGACCAGCCGAGACCGGCGTGCCTGCGTGGCGCAATGTGGCCCCGCGCACCCCGCACACTCCGGCGATCCCCGCGCTATCGCCCACACCTTCGCCACCTGGCCTTCATGCGCCTGTCTCCGAGCCGGTAGCCGCGGCCTCTCGACATCTTGACCGGCGCGCCCGGCTGCCCTATATTGCGCAACGTGCCGCCGGATGACGGCACCGAACTGTGCCGCTGCGCGGGGTTTGCCCCGTCGGCGGGACACTTTCTTTTTGCCCGGCAACAGACCATGCCCAGACATCTCAAGGAACGAGCATGAGCAGCATCCCCATCTCCACCGAAGGCTACGATCGACTGATGAAGGAACTGGAACGCCTGAAGTCGGAACGTCCGGCGATCATCCAGGCCATCAAGGAAGCCCGCGAAGAAGGCGATCTGAAAGAAAACGCCGGGTACGACGCCGCCCGCGAACGGCAGGGCATGCTCGAAGCCCGCATCTCGTACATCGAATCGCGCATGGCCCAGTTCAACGTCATCAATCTGGACAGCCTGTCCGGCGACAAGGTGATGTTCGGCGCCACGGTGGAAATCGAGGATCTCGACAGCGGCGAAGCCAAGCGCTACACGCTGCTCGGCCCTGACGAGGCCGATTACGCCCAGGGCACCATCTCCGTCCTTTCGCCCGTGGCCCGCGCACTGCTGGGCAAGGAAGAAGGCGACGAAATCGTGGTCGATGCCCCGCGTGGCCGCATCAGCTACGAAATCCTCTCCATTGCCTTCGAGGGCGCGCGCCGCTAGCGCCGGGTCCGTCATACGCCATTCCTCGCGCCCCGGCCCACCCGCCGGGGCGCTTTCGTTGAGCGGCGTGGCCGGGCTGGGGGACGCCCGACGCTGCTCCCGTCGCAGTGCGCACCGGCGTTGCGGGCGGCAACCCCACGTGTCCGTAAAACACGGCATGCAGGGGGTTTCGCCCCGGCGCGAAAGATGGCATGATCCACGTGAAAGAAAGCACATGTGGGCCGCGTCCGGCATGCGGCCCCCCAACGGAAGGAGTGCGCCATGGCCCTCGCCCGCAACCTGACCACCGACCGCCTTGATGCCCTGCGCCACAAGTTGCTGGCCATGCTCGCCACGGTTGAGCAGGCCGTCGACAGCTGCATCGAAGCCTACTGCCAGCGCGACGAAGCCAGAGCATGGTCAGTCGCGTCGCACGACCATGCCATCAACGGCATGGAAACCTGCATCGACGAAATGGGCATGCGCCTTCTGGCCCGAGAAGGGCCATTGGCGCAGGACCTGCGCACCGTGCTTGCCACCATGCGCATCGCCAACGACATCGAGCGCATGGCCGACGAGGCCGCCAACATCGCGGAACGCACCATGCCCCTGGTGGCCTTGCCGCCGCTGCCATTCGACGAAGACTTCAAGGCCTTCGTGCCGCTGGTGCGCAACATGGTGCATCAGGCGGTGCAATGCGTGGTGGACATGGATGCCGACAGGGGGCGCAGGCTGGCCGAACTGGACGAGGGCGTGGACTGCGGGTTGCGCCAGCTTACCCTGAAGGTCGTGCAGTACATGAAGTCCAACCCCGAAAGGGTCGAAGCGGCATTGTCGTTCCTGATCATCTGCCGCAGGCTCGAACGCATTGGCGACCTTTCCACCAACATCGGCGAGAGCGTGTTTTTCGCCGTACGCGGCGTCAACGCCAAGCACAGCCATTTCGAGGACGAAGATCAGACATAGTGCACTCGTGATGCTTTGCGCAAAACGCGCAATTTGCATCAAAAAACATCGCACAACAGTCAATATAGAGCGGCTTCGGATGCACATATCCCGAAGCCGCTCTTTCTTTCACCTGCCACATCCGCAACGCAACGCACACAAACATCACTCTTAAATGCATGTTACACAAAGTGCGTGAGCCGCTATTTGCACCGTAAGCACATGACATGAGAAACGTGCCATCGAACCCCGGGAATGCGCCGCAGCTTCATGGAAAATACCTGTCCCGAATCTTGACGCTGTCAGGTCGAAATGCTACCTCCCCGCTCATTGCTTGACCAACCAATACATTTGGCATGGAGTGAGGACATGCCGAATGATGTGAATGCTCACTTCGGAGGTGCAACCCACAATGGCGTCCATGGATTATCTGCAACTGGCGGCAGCACTCGCCCCCATCGTCTGGCTGATCTTCTCGCTTGTCGTACTCAAGCTGCCAGCCTATCGCACCTGTGCGCTCACGCTGGTCTGCACGCTGGCCCTTGCCGTGTTCGGCTGGTGGAAGATGCCCGCCGTCATGGCCTTTTCCGCCGCGCTTGAAGGGGCTGCCATGGCCATGTGGCCCATCATGATCGTAATCATCGCCGCCGTGTTCACCTACAACCTTGCCCGCCACACCGGCAGCATGGACGTGATCACCCGCATGCTCTCGTCCATCACCACCGACAAGCGTCTCCTGGTGCTTATCGTGGCCTGGGGCTTCGGCGGCTTTCTCGAAGGCGTGGCCGGGTACGGCACCGCCGTGGCCATTCCCGCCAGCATCCTTGCCGCCATGGGCTTTCAGCCCATGTTCGCCGCGGTGATCTGCCTGGTGGCCAACACCGTGCCCACGGCCTTCGGCGCCATCGGCATTCCCATCGTGACCATGGCGGGCGTCACCGGCCTGCCGGTGGAGACCATCAGCTACTACACTGCGTTGCAATTGTTCGTGTTCATCATCCTGATCACCTACCTGCTGGTCATCCTCACCGCCGGGTTCAAGGGCATCAAGGGCGTGTTCTGGGCCACCCTGGTTTCCGGCCTGGCCTTCGCCTTTCCGCAACTGTACACCGCAAAGTACATGGGCGCCGAACTGCCGTGCCTCATCGGCAGCGTGTGCAGCATGATCGCCACCATCGTCTGGGCGCGCCTGTTCCACCGCGACACCGCCGCGCAGGTCGATCCCATTCCCGCCGCGGAAAAGGTGAAGGCCTGGCTGCCGTACATCCTGGTGTTCGCCTTCATCATCCTGTGCAGCAACCTGTTCCCGGCCATCCGCGACGCCCTCGGCGCCGTGAAGACCACCGTGCGCATCTACGGCGACAATCCCTTCACTTTCAAGTGGATCGCCACCCCCGGCGCGCTGATCATCATCGCCACCTACATCGGCGGCATGATCCAGGGCGTGAAGGTGCGCGAAATCACCGGCGTGCTCGGCAGCACTGCCAAGAAGCTGGTGTACTCTGGCGGTTCTTCGACGTTTGATGTGGAATTCATGAAGCCACCACGACCTGAATCGGGGCCGCGATCAGGTAGACCATGGTGATGAAGTTCTCCACATTTCGGTATCCTCGGGCTCTGGCTCTCGCCGCTTG
>NZ_VRYY01000330.1 GCF_015731765.1 Nitratidesulfovibrio oxamicus | reverse complement strand
GCCGCCAGTTCCGCCGGTTCCGCCGGTTGCTCCACCCTCGCCAGCCGCGTCGCTGCCGCCCGCGGCGCGCCCCTGCACGAAGCGGAACCCTTCCAGCCGCCCGTCGGCGGAAAGCCGGGCCCACAACTGGAAAGGCACGCCCTCGCCGCGCAGCATGCGCATGAACGGCACCGTGGAGGCAAAGCGCAGGTCGCGATAGGCGATCACGGACGCACCGTTCTCCTGCCGGTTTTCCTGGGTCATGAACATGGCAAAGCGGCCATACACGCGGAACAGTTCTTCCGCCTCGGACAGGCGGCGGTACAGCACCGGGTCCGCCTTTTCGAACAGCTCGAAGGCCAGCGGCGCATCCGGGTTCAGCAACTGGTAGCGGGCCATGCCGTACCGGCGGCCATCGTCCACCACCACCTTCCAGTTGAACGGGGCCAGCGCCTCTGGAATCACCGCGACGGACTGCGGGGGCACGGGCTGCGCGGCCAGCTTCGCCACCAGGCCGGACTGCACGCGCTGCTGCACCGCCAGCGAAGCGCCGGGCCACAGCAGGGTCCAGGCCAGGCCCAGCGCGGCAAAGGTGCGCCGATGCGCCCGGCCCATGGCCGCCACGATGCACGCCAGCATCACCAGCGTCATGACCGGGTCGATGATGAACACGGCGGGCAGGGCCACCCGGTAGTCCGAAAAGGGCAGGAACACCTGCGTGCCGTAGGTGGTGATGCAGTCAAGAAAGATGTGCAGCAGGATCAACCCGTAGGCGGCCAGTGCATAACGGGCATAGCCCCAGGTGTGCACGCCGCCGCTGGCCACGGCATCGCGCGGGGCGCGCCGCAGCAGCGGCAGGAACAGCAGCGCCGTCAGCAGGGCCATGACCGCTCCGCCCGCAAAGGAATGGGTGATGCCCCGGTGCAGGGTCAGGTAGTCCAGTGGCGTCGCGCCGAAGAACACATCCACGTCCGGCAGCACCGCGCAGGTCAGGGCAAAGGGCATGAACCAGCGGCTGCGCCGGGTATCGGGCAGGGCCATGGCCACAAGCGCGCCGCTGGCAAGATGGGTTACCGGGTCCATGGGGCGACCTCCGTGAGGGACATATTGGGGATGCGTGCGTGGCGCGCGAGGGTGGACGGGACGGAGAGGGGAACGGAAGGATCAGGAAGATGCCGGGCAAGGGGCGTTCGGGCGCGAGCGGAATACGCCGTGCTTCCGCCCGCGTGGCGGGACGGAGCATACCGGCGGCAACCGGACTGCTGTTGCCACGGATATATCGTCATCGAGACGGCGGATGGCAAGATGGGCGCGCGGGACAGGATGGGGCAGGACAGGAACGGAAGAAGTGGCATGGAGGCGGGGGGGGGGCAGCATGCCGCCCCCGTCCCCCCATCAACGTTCACGCATGGTTGCGCAGCTTCAGTTCCACCGGGTGCGGGTTCAGGTAGAACTGCCCGGCCAGATAGGGTTCGCCGTACTTGCGCACGTAGTGGTTCAGCAGGGTTATCGGCACCACCAACGGCACCTGCAACTTGCGATAACGCTGGATGACCTCCAGCATTTCCATTTTTTCGTCCGGAGTCAGCACCCGCTTGAAGTAGCCCATGCAGTGTTGCAGCACGTTGGCATGCTTGGCCGTGGTGGCGGGCAGGCGCAACCCCTCCATGAGGCCTGTCAGGTAGTCGCGGGCAAGGTCCGCCGGGTCGTGGCTGGCCGCATGGGCCACCAGCCTGCCCAGCGCGCGGTAGTGCTCCACCGAATGCGACATCAGCAACAATTTGTGCCGGGTATGAAAGTCCACCAGTCCGCCGCGCGTCATCCCGGCCTCTGCCAGGGCGCGCCAGCGACGCATGACGAACAGCCGCTCGATGAAGTTTTCGCGCAGGCGCGGGTCGTTCAGGCGGCCTTCCTCTTCCGTGGGCAGCAGCGGAAAGCGGTCCATGAACACGCGGGCAAACATGCCCACGCCCTTTTCCTGCGGCGGCCCCAGATTGATGCGTGCAGTATCGGCGCGCCCCGCGCCTTCCGGAACGTCGCGGGGGTCGTGATCGGCGTACACCTTCACCCGCTCCATGCCGCTGGAGGGCGAAGCCCGCTTGAAGATGAATCCGTCCAGTCGCTCGTCAACCAACTGTTCCACCCGGCGCAGGGCAAAGGCGCGCATGCGCTCCGTCCAGTCCTCGTAGCCCTTCACCGTGACCAGGCGGGGGTTGGCCGGGTCGCCCACCAGCCGCAGCGCCTCGCGCGGGACGGGCATGCCGCATTCCACCTCGGGACAGACCGGCACGAAATCCATGTACTGGCCCAGGGTGCCGGTAATGTACGGGTCGTGCTTGTGACCGCCGTCGAAGCGGACCTTGTTGCCCAGAAGGCATGAACTGATGCCCACCCGCAGCCTGTCGTCGGTGTCGGCGGGATGCGATGCTCCAGCCACTACGGTGGATGCGGGCCGTGAGGATTCTTCCATTGCGCTTTGCCTCCGCGTGGTTATCCTGAACGGGTTGCCGCCTGCGTCCGCGCCGGCTTTCCGGCACGCGGGAACGGCGGCATTCCGGAACCGGGGCACCGCGCAACATGCACGGCGTGGCCCCGCAGACGACAAGGATAGCCCATGACACACTCGCGCGGCAATGCCGCACCCCACATCGACGTCATCTTCTTCGACTTCAGCGGCGTGCTGGCCGAAGAAGGCTTCATCGAAGGCCTGCGCGCCATCGGACGCGCCCAGGGCCTGGACCCTGAAGCCGCCATGCGCACGGCCACCGACCTGTGCTACGCCACCGGCTACGTCAACGGCAGGGCCGATGAGGCCGCATGGTGGAACGCCGTGCGCGCGGCCACCGGCATGACCGGCACCGACGCCGCCCTGCGCGCGGAGATCATGAGCCGCTTCACCGTGCGCCCGGAAATGCTGCGCGCC
>NZ_VRYY01000329.1 GCF_015731765.1 Nitratidesulfovibrio oxamicus | reverse complement strand
GCGCAGCCCGGTCCCGTTTCGGCGGGCGCGGCCCCGGCAGGCACTGACGCAGAGGCCGCCGGGCGCGACGAGTTCACCCTGGAAGCCGATGACACCGCCGAACGCGGCGGTTCCGGCGGCCCCGGCGGTAATGACGACCCCAGTGGCGGGGCGGGGCGTCGATGACGACGGCTTGCGGCCTCGCGCAACAGGCCATCTGGACCGTAAGGGGGGGAAGGGCGGTAACGCCCGCCCCCCCTCATCCCTTTGTGGTGTTCGGCATCGTCAACGTCACGCCGGATTCGTTCCATGACGGCGGCCATTACATCACCCACGAGGCGGCAGTGGCCCACGCCCTGCGCCTGGCGGGAGAGGGCGCGCACGTGCTGGACATCGGGGGCGAATCGTCGCGGCCCTATGCCGACCCGGTGCCGCTGGAAGAAGAGCTGGCGCGGGTGCTGCCCGTGGTGCGGGGCATCCGCGATGGCTACGCGGCACATGCGGCGGACCATGCCCCGGCACATGCGGCGGACCATGTCTCGGCGCATGCCGCAGACCCGCAGGGCCAGCCTACCCGCCCCGGCGGCGGGCCCCTGCTTTCCGTCGATACCTACAAGGCGGGCACGGCGGCGGCGGTGCTGGACGAAGGCGCGGACATCATCAACGATATTTCCGCCTGCGCCTTCGACCCCGGCCTGCTCGACGTGGTGGCCCACTACAAGCCCGGCTACGTGCTGATGCACAGCCTTGGCAGGCCGGAAACCATGCAGGACGCCCCGGCCTACGACAACGTGGTGGACGCGCTGCTGGGTTTCTTTCACGACAGGATGGACATGCTCGTGCGCGCCGGGCTGCCGGAATCGCGCATCCTGCTTGATCCCGGCATCGGGTTCGGCAAGCTGACGGAGCATAATTTCGAGATACTGCGCCAGATAGAGCGCTTCGGCTCGCTGGGTCGCCCCGTGCTGATGGGGCTTTCCAACAAGTCGCTGTTCGGCGGGCTGCTGGACCTTGGCCACGGGCAGCGGGCGTGCGCCACCCAGGTGGCCACGGCCCTGCTGGCCGCACGCGGGGTGTTGTGCCACCGCGTGCACGACGTGGCGGATACCGTGCGCACCCTGCGCCTTACCCAAGCCATGGCCCCCGCGCCACGAACGGAGAACTGATGCTGGGCCTGGAGAACGTCACCGCCAACTGGCGCGACTTGCTGGACATCGCGCTGGTCACCGCGCTGTTCTACCGCATCATCGTCATGGTCAAGGACACGCGCGCCGTGTCGGCCATTTACGGACTGCTGTTGCTGGTGGTCACCTACTTCGTCTCGCGAGAACTGGGGCTGTACACGCTGGGGTGGCTGCTGGAGAGCTTCTTCGGCTCGTTGTTCCTGGTGATCATCGTGCTGTTCCAGCGCGACATCCGCCAAGCACTCACCGACATGGGGGCGCGCAGCTTCTTCCGCAAGAAGACCACCGCCGACGACGCCCTGAACGAGATCATCGGCGCCGCGCTGTACCTTGCCCAGCGCAAGATCGGCGCGCTGATCGTCATAGAGCGCAACGTGGCCCTGGGCGACATGATCGAACGCGGGGTGAAGCTTGGGGCCGCGCTCTCGCGCGAACTGCTCATCACCATCTTTTTCCCCAAAACCCCGCTGCACGACGGCGCGGTGATCATCCGCAAGGGCGAGGTGGCGGCTGCGGCGTGCATACTGCCCCTGGCCACCGTGGACCGGCAGGACTTTGGCACCCGGCACCGCGCCGCGCTTGGCATTACCGAGGAAAGCGATGCGGTGGCGGTGGTTGTTTCCGAAGAGCGGGGGGCCGTCACCGTGGCCGTGGGCGGCAAGCTGACCACCAGCCTCGACGCCACGCGCCTGAAGCGCGTGCTCAAGAACATCCTGGAGAAGTAGCGGTGCGTTCCAACTGGCAGTACGCCGTCATGGCCTTCGTCATGTCCGTCACCCTGTGGTACATGGTCACCGGGCGCGAGCGGGTGGAAGTGGTGGGCGAGGTGCGGCTGGAATTCAAGGGCATCCCCCAGAATCTCGTGGTGCGCGAAGGGCTGGTCAACAAGGTCAGCGTGCGCGTGCGCGGTCCCAAGGGGCTGGTACGCGTCATGACTTCGCGCGACATGAGCTATGCCATCGACCTCAGCAGCCTGAAGCGCGGCACCAACATCGTGCCCCTGACGGCGGAAAAGCTGCCCGAGGCGCGCGCCTTCGAGGTGGTGGAGATAACCCCCTCGCGGCTGACGCTGGAGGTGGACGCCATCGTTGAAAAGGACGTGGCCGTGGCCGTGGACATCAACGGCACTCTTCCCGTGGACGTGCGCATCGACAAGACCGAGGTGACCCCCGCCAGGGTGCACCTGCGCGGGCCGGAATCACTGGTGGCGCGCATCGACAGGGTGAACGTTGTCGTCGCCGCTCCGGGGCCGGAACAGGCGGGCACGATGGAGGTGCAGGCCACTCCCACCCTGCCCGAAGCCACGGAATCGATACCGCCCACCGTTTCCGTGCGGATGGACACGGCCCTGCGCATGAAGGAAACCACGCTCAAGCGCGAGGTGGCCGTGCAGTCGCCGCGCGGCCTGCGGGCCCGGGTATCGCCGCGCACGGTCACGCTGTTGCTGGAAATGCCCGCTTCCGTGGCTGCCGATGCCGAGGCGTTGCGCGCCATCCGGGTGTACGCCGAAGTGCCCGAGGGCGCCGCCCCCGGGCAGGAAAAACTGCCCGTTCGGGTAGACCTGCCGGACAGGGTGCGGCTGAAGGACATTGCACCCGACACGGTGAACGTGACCTTTCACAAGTAGTGGCAGCGGATACGCCGCCCGGCCCGCGAAAGCCGGGCCGTGGCGCGCTCGGTGGGGCATCACGGCGCGTCCGGCCTGCCCCGCGCGTCCGGGTTCTCCTCCGCTTCCGGACCCTT
>NZ_VRYY01000328.1 GCF_015731765.1 Nitratidesulfovibrio oxamicus | reverse complement strand
CAAGCGGCGAGAGCCAGAGCCCGAGGATACCGAAATGTGGAGAACTTCATCACCATGGTCTACCTGATCGCGGCCCCGATTCAGGTCGTGGTGGCTTCATGAATTCCACATCAAACGTCGAAGAACCGTTTTTGTTTGGTGGTGCTGGTGAAAGGGTACAGGGTGTTGGCCGGCTTGGGGAGGGGAGTGCGCGGTTGTAGTCGGCTTCTACGAAGACAGTTCTGCCCTTTTGGGCACCTTCGATTTCGTTATGCCTCCGGCGGGCAAGGGGCCATGAAACGATGGCCCCTTGCATCCCCGCGTTCCAGGGGCTCCGCCCCTTGGAACCCCGTGTCGTCATGCACCGCATTCTTACGCCGGCCAGCTTCCCTGCGGCGCTGGCGCGCCTTGGGCGATCTGCCCGACAGAATGCGTATGTGCGCACGGCTCCCGCTGGCATGGCGAAGCGAAGGTGTCTTTGCTGCACGTAACCTACACGGCGTCACTTCGGCGGCAGCTTCCCTGCGGCGCAAGCGCCTCCGAGTGATCTGCCGCCGGTGCCGCCAATGCGCGCAAAACTCTCGCTGGCCCGTCAAAGCGATGGGGCTCTTACCTCCCTTCGCCCCCGTTGTGACGCATGTGCCGCAGCAAAACCCGGCCATACGCTTTTGCGCACGAAAGATGGCCGCTGAACAATAGCGTCGCCTTGCAGTCGTCCGACCATTTTCATACCGATGCGCTTCTTTCGCCTGAGCGCAAGAAACCTTTGCGCGGCGATACGCAGCCGCAGCCGGAGATCGCCGCCGAGGCTTCGCGAGGCGGAAGCTCCGGCGTTGCGGATGCGCGCCGCAGTGAAGGTGGGGTAGAAGGCATACCGGCTTCGTCGTGGCGACGAGAGATTCATGCACATTAGCGTTCCCGTCGGCAGATCACCCGAAGGCGCCTAGCGCCGGAGGGAAGCTGCCGACGAAGGAACGCAGTGCATGAAACGGCGGGGGTCCAGGGGTGGCGAAGCCCCCCTGGAACGCGGGGGTGCAGGGGGTGTTCGTTACAACACCCCCTGCCCGTCGGAGACATAACGAAATCGAGGGCAGTCAAAGGTGCGGGACTGTCTTCGTGGATGCCGGTTGCAACCGCGCACAACCTCTCCCCTCTTGATCCCTCCCCAATTATTACTGCAATCCCAGATTAACCCTGCTCCCCCCGCCCTTGGCGCCAGCCCCACCATCCCCACCCGCCGTACCGGCGGCAGGCGCCACCTTGGCCCCGGAAAGGAACACCCGTTCGCCCAGCGCAGGATCAAGCTCCAACAGCTTGTCGCGCACGGCCTTGGCCCGCGCGGTGGCCAGTTCCTTCAGCGCCTCGGGCGTCACTTCATGGTGTTCCTTCAGCGCAGCCTCCATCACGTCAGCAGGTTGCGATTTGGTGAAGCCGACCACGTTGCGCGGCTTTTCGAAGGGCGCGTCCTTGTACACCTCATCCAGCAGGTCCTCGTATTCGTCCTTGTCGATGGTCAGGTCGTCAACGTTCACCCGTGCCCGCTCGGCACGCGACAGCGAGGCGTGCTTGGCCTCGCGCAGGGCGCGCAGCAGGGCCTGTTCCTTCAGGCCGCGCGTGTCGCCATCCGGTTCAGCCGCGCCCTGCACTTCCAGCTTCAGGCGCGGGCGCTGGCGCAGCACCTCGACCACGGCGCGCAGGTCCTTTTCCGCCGCCTCGTTCAGCGTTGCCACGCCGGGCGGAAATTCCACGTAGCGCATGTCCCTGCCGCCGGACCCCAGGCTGAGCACGCTGCCCACCAGTGCGAAGGGCGAGGTGACCACCTTGACCATCAGGTTCAGAACGGCCTGCATGACCACGCCGCCCAGGCGGAATTCCGGGTCGTCCAGCCGGCCCTTCACGGGCAGGCGCAGGTCCACGTTGCCGCTCATGTCCTGCAACAGGGCAAGCCCCAGCTTTACCGGATAGTTGGGCGCATTGGGCCTGTTGTCCTTGCTCCCCAGTTCGATCTGGCTGAGGGTGAAATGGTTGTCGGCGTCGAGCACCCAGTTTTCCGCCTTTACGGTCACGTCTGCGGAAAAGCGCCCATGCTCCACGGGATAGGCGATGTACTGCACCGCGTAGGGCGACAGGGGCACCAGATCCAGTCCGGACATGGTGAAACGCATGTCCGCGAACACGGGATGGATGAGCGGGTTCACCGTGCCGCCCACCAGCACCGGCACCCCTTCCATGCCCGCGCGCAACTGCACCTCGGCCCGCGAGGCCGGGTCCAGCGAGACGCCGGAGATACGCCCCTCGATGTCGGACACTTCGGCGGCATACGCCGGGGACATGCGCTCGTCTCGGAAGCGCAGCGCGCCACCTGAAATGGACAGGCTGCCCACCTCCAGCGTGGTGAACGGCCCGGCATTGGGACGGGCCGTTACCTCCGCGCCATCACCCTGTGCGGAAGATGGGGGGGGCGGCGATGCCGGATCCGTGGCAGGACCGGACGCAGCCTTGCTGGCGGGCTGCGCGGTGACATCCGCCGGGGATTTCGCGTCCTTCTCCGGTGCCGGGGGCTTCGCGTCCTTCTCCGGTGCCGGGGGCTTCGCGTCCTTCTCCGGTGCCGGGGACTTCGCGTCCTTCCCCCCTGTCGGGGGCTTCGCCCCCAGGGCCCGCCCGATGCTGGTGGAGCCGTCCTTGAACACCATCACCGAAAGCTTCGGCTTTTCCAGCCCCACTTCCTGCACGCGCAGGGAAAGGTCGCCCGATGGCTGCTGCCCGAAACGCAGCCCGCGCACCGAAAACCGTCGCAACGAGGCCAGCTCCTGCTTGCCCCCGGCCAGCTTCAGCGACAGATTGTCCAGCCGGGCCGCGCCCTCCACGCTCATATCCAGGGCCGGTTCCGCCGCCTGTCCCGCCTGCGGGCGCGGACGCGCCCTGCCCGCCGGAGCCGCCGGGGCGGCCTGCT
>NZ_VRYY01000327.1 GCF_015731765.1 Nitratidesulfovibrio oxamicus | reverse complement strand
GGCGTATTCGGGGCGGCTGTCGGCGGGGCGGATGCCCCGGCTGGCCGTGCCACGCCGGCGGCGCATCGCACGCTGACTGCACCTGCGCGCGGTTCCGGCCCCACAACATCTTTTTCCACGTCCGCCGCCATTCCGCTCGACGCCGACCCTTCTGGCGACGCCCCGCTTCCTGCCGCCCGCGCGGAACTGCTGGAGATGTTCCTGGCCCATCTGGGCATGGAAAAGGGCTACGCCGATGCCACGGTGACTGCCTACGGCACGGACATGGATCAGTTCGCGGCGTTTCTGTCGGGCACGGGCGACGGCCTGGCCATTCCCGGCAGGCCGTCCTTGCCGAATCCCGCGTCGTCCTCCGCCTCGCCTTCGTTGGAGACCCCGGAACTCATCACCAAGCGCCACGTGCAGCGGTTTCTGGCCGAGCTGCACCGCCAGCGCATCGCCAAGTCCAGCGTGGCCCGCAAGCTGTCGGCATTGCGGGCGTTCTTCAGATTTCTGCTGCGGCTGCGCCGGGTCACGGCAGACCCCACGGCGGGGGTGCACAATCCCAAGCAGGATCAGCGCCACCCCCATGCCCTGAACGTGGACCAGGCCTTCGCCCTGCTGGACGAGCGGCGACAGCGCAAGGCCCTTGCCACGGCTCACGCCACGGCTCACGCCACGGCTCACACAGGACACGGCACGGATTCCGGCCCTGCCGACGCGGTTCTGCTGACGCGCGACCTTGCCCTGGCAGAATTGCTGTACGGCTCCGGCCTGCGCGTGTCCGAGGCACTGGAACTGAATGTGCTGGATGCGGACCCGGCATCGGGCGTGGTGCGGGTGATGGGCAAGGGCGGGCGCGAACGCATGAGTCCGCTCAGCGATACCGCGCGCGATGCGCTGTCGGCGTGGCTGTCCGTGCGCCATGAGGTGGACGAGGACCGGGGCGAACCCGCCCTGTTCCTGGGCGCGCGGGGCGGACGCCTGAACCGGCGGCAGGCCGCGCGGATCATCGAGGCGCTGTGCCTGCGGGCCGGGCTGCCGCAGGCCATATCCCCGCACGGGCTGCGCCACTCCTTCGCCACCCACCTACTGGAGGCCGGGGCCGACCTGCGCAGCGTGCAGGAACTGCTGGGCCATGCCCGGCTATCCACCACCCAGCGGTACACCCACCTGACCCTTTCGCGCCTTGTGGACGTGTACGACCGGGCGCACCCCCGTTCCGACCTTGCGTCACCGTCGGGCAAGACGCCGCAATCAAAACCCGCCGCAACGCCGGAAAAACCGGCCCGCGCCGCCACACCCCGCAAGGGCGGCAAGCCCACGCCCAAGCGATAGAGAGCTTTTTCCCTTTTCCGTTCGCCAACGAAAACGGGCCGGAACCTTGCGGGGTTCCGGCCCGATGTTTTTGGGCGGGGGGGGCATTCCGGACGTTGCGGAAATTTCGCTCTCCGGCAAGAAAGGCAAGCCGGTTGCGACGGGAGCGCACTAACGGTGCGTGACCGGAGCAAGCGGCGCCGCCTGACACCGCCCGAGAGCGAGAGAACGCAACGCTAGGCGCGCAACATGCCGAAGCGTTTGGAGATGGCTTCCTCGAACTCCTGCTGGAGCGAGGAAACCAACTCGTGCACCGACTGGATGCGGTCCACCCGGAACACATTGGCGCCCGAGAAGGCAAACCCCTTCTCCAGGTTCCCCTTCATGGCGTTGATCAGCGCGGCGGCGATGCAATACGGGGTCTGCTCCTGCTCGCAGGTGCTGATGCACTTGAACACGCACTTGAAGGGCTTCTTCGCGCCTTCGCGCATGGAGTCGATGAACGAGTTGCCGATGGCGCGGCCCGGCATGCCCACGGGGCTCTTGATGATGGTCACGTCCTGCTCGGTGGCGTCCACGTAGGCCTGCTTGAAGCGGTCGTCGGCATCGCATTCGTGGGTGGCCACGAAGCGGGTGCCCATCTGCACCCCGGCGGCGCCCAGTTCCATGAACCGGGTGATGTCCTCGCCGGTGTACACGCCGCCAGCGGCAATGACCGGAATGCGGCGGCCCTTCTGGTCCTCGAAGGGTTTCACCGCTTCCACCACCTGCGGAATGACCGCTTCCAGCGAATGGTTGGGGTCGTCGATCTCTTCGGCCTTGAAGCCGAGGTGCCCGCCAGCCTTGGGGCCTTCCACCACGAAGGCGTCGGGCACGTAGTCGAAGCGGGTGATCCACTTCTTGGCGATGACCGAGGCCGCCCGGGCGGACGACACGATGGGCACGAGCTTGGTGCGGAATTCTTCCTTCTTCTGGTCGCACGCCTCGCGCAGGTGCCTGGGCAGGTCCAGCGGCAGGCCCGCGCCGGAGAAGATGATGTCGGCCCTTTCCTCGATGGAGGTGCGGACCATTTCGCCAAAGGTGGTCAGGGCCACCATGATGTTCACGCCCACGATGCCCTGGGTCATTTCGCGGGCCTTTTGCAGCTCGCGGCGCAGGGCGCGAACGTTGGCTTCGATGGGGTTCTTGGCAACGTCGGGCTCTTTCATCCCGATCATGGCGGCGGCGATGACGCCGATGCCGCCTTCGTTGGCCACGGCGGACGCCAGGCGCGACAGCGAGATGCCGACGCCCATGCCGCCTTGCACGATGGGTATGCGGGCGACCAGGTCGCCAATGTTCAGGGTCGGAAAAGGCATGATTCAGTCCTCCGGTGCGGTGCGTGCGTGCCGGTGAAGGCACGCGGAATGAACCGGGCCCGCGTGCATGCCAGTGGCATGGGAGTGGGCGCTCCGGTGTGCCGCCATGCGCGGGCGGCGCGCGGAAGACGCACGATGCGGCGGAATGCCGGAACGTGGGTCTCCGTGGACTGCATCGGGGTCTTTCGGGCAGCAAACGCTGGGTGGCGTCGTGCGGTACGGTGGCGGCGGTGCGTTTTCTCCCGCGCAGTCCCCACTGCGCGGGCGCATGCGCCGCCGGGCCGTGGCCGGGCGG
>NZ_VRYY01000326.1 GCF_015731765.1 Nitratidesulfovibrio oxamicus | reverse complement strand
CGATCTCGCCCCGCGTGCGGGCGCAACACGCGGGCTGCCTAAGCCGGCGCGGCCCAGCGGATAAGGCCGAGCGAGTGCGGGTCTGCCAACAGCGGATGCACCGGTGCGGCCCGCACGGTAAAGCCGAAGCGTCCGGCCTCCGCCGGGCGGGTGCTGCCGCTGAATGTCTGCCAGCCGTCGCGCCGTTCACCCTCGGGGGTCATGACCGTCAGATGGCGCTGGGCAAAGGAGCCGTCCTGCCCCAGCGGTCCGGCGTACAACTGGACGAGCACATGTTCCGCCGCGATGTCGTCGAGGTACAGTTCCGCCTCTACCCGCAGCGAATCGCCCACGTGCAGGGTATCCTCCACCCGGCTGCGCACGTTGCGGATCTGCACCGCGCTCCACTTGGTCATCATGTCCATGCGCCATTCGGAAAGCTCGCGCGCCGGGACGAAGCCGTCGCGCGCGAGGCGCATGTAGTAGCTGTGGGCCGCGGAATAGGCGGTGCCCAGATAGTCCAGAACCATGCGGTGCGAGTTGTAGCGGGGGGCCAGTTCCTTCAGCGCGGCCTTCATGCGGCGGATCCACGAGCGGGGCAGGCCACCCCGACCGCGATCGTAGAATTCCGGGATGATGTCGTTTTCCAGGATGTTGTAGAGGGTCTGCATTTCCACGAAGTCCTGGTAGTCCGGGTCGTCGTATTCCTCGCCCTTGCCGATGGCCCAGCCCAGGCTGTTGTCCGGCCTGTAGGCCTCGTCCCACCAGCCATCCAGGGTGGAGAACTGCACCACGCCGTTGAGCATGGCCTTCATGCCGCTGGTGCCGCAGGCCTCCAGCGGGCGACGGGGGTTGTTCAGCCATACGTCGCAGCCAGTGATCAGGTACGAGGCCACCTCCATGTCGTAGTCTTCCAGAAAGACCACGCTCATGTTCGCGCCCTGCGAGCGGCTGAAGGCGATCAGGTCCTTGATCAGCTGCTTGCCGCCCTGATCCTGCGGGTGCGCCTTGCCCGCGATGATGAACTGCACCGGGCGTTCGCGGTCGCCCAGGATGCGTTCCAGCCGTTCGCGGTCCTGCAACAGCAGGTTGGCCCGCTTGTAGGTGGCGAAGCGCCGGGCAAAGCCGATGGTCAGGGCCTCGGGGTTCAGCACCTCTTCGGCGGCCTGAATGTCCTGCCGTCGCGCGCCCTGCGCTGCCAGCTGGCGGCGCAGCCGCTCGCGCACGAAGTCCACAAGCCGGGCGCGCAGTCGTTCGTGGGTGCGCCAGAATTCGGCGTCCGAGATGGTGTCCACCTGGCTCCAGGCGCGGGCGCAGTCCGGGTCTTCGCGCCAGTTGGAGCCAAGATAGCGGTCGTACAGCATGCCGATGTCCTGGGCCACCCAGGTGGGCGCGTGCACCCCGTTGGTCAGCGCGCCGATGGGCACATCCTCCACCGGGAACTGGTGCCACACCTGCTTCCACATGTTGCGCGAGACGCGGCCATGCAGGGTGGACACGCCGTTGTTGGAGCGCGACAGGCGCAGGGCCAGCACGGTCATGCAGAAGGGTTCCGTGTCGTCGTGGGGGGCCTCTCGCCCAAGGGCCATGAACACCTTGAAGGCCAGCCCCATGTCGCGGGCGTAGGATTCGAAGTAGCGGTGCATCAGGTCCGGTGCGAAGCGGTCGTTGCCTGCGGGCACCGGGGTGTGCGTGGTGAAGATGGAGCCGGAGGCGGCCACCTCCGTGGCGGCCTCGAAGGGCAGGCCGTGCTCCTTCATGTACAGCCGCACCCGCTCAAGCCCCGCGAAGGCGGAATGCCCTTCGTTCATGTGGATGACCTTGGGGTCTATGCCCAGCACCTTCAGGGCCTTGATGCCGCCGATGCCCAGCAGGATTTCCTGCCACAGGCGCATTTCGATGTTGCCGCCGTACAGCCGTTCGGTGATCTGGCGGAAGTCGGGCGGGTTTTCCGGCAGGTTGGTGTCCAGCAGGTACAGGGTCACCCGGCCCACGGCCACCTGCCATATGCGCGCCGCAAGGGGGCGGTCGCCCACGTCCAGCCGCACCACGGCGGGCTGGCCGTCAGGCGTCAGGGCCGGGCGCATGGGCATCTGCTCGAAGTCGTAGACGGGGTAACGTTCCTGCTGCCAGCCGTCGGGGGTCATGTACTGGCGAAAGTATCCCTGCTGGTAGGCGATGCCGATGCCCACCAGCGGCACGTTGAGGTCGCTGGCCGACTTCAGGTGGTCGCCCGCAAGGATGCCGAGGCCGCCGGAATAGATGGGCAGGCACAGGGCCAGGCCGAATTCCAGGCTGAAGTACGCCACGGCGGGGGTTTCGGGGGCCACCCCCTCGAACTTGTGGGGCGACGGCCTGCCCACGTACTGGCGCAACTGGGCCACGGCGTCGGCCAACCGTTCCTTGAAGAAAGCGTCGCGCGAGAGTTCTTCCAGGGTGCGCTGTGGAACGTGGTTCAGGAACCATACCGGGTTGCGGTAGCTTTCCTGCCACAGGCGCTGGTCCATCTGCGAGAAGATGGTCTCCATGTCGCTGTTCCACGAGAACCAGAGGTTGTAGGCCAGTTCCCACAGCCCCTCGAGCCCTTCGGGCAGTTTGGGGATGACACTGAAGACCTTGAGCGGCTGCATGTTGCGTACCTCCCGGCGGTGCGGCGTGTGTGCTTTTGACTTGCCTGCGAGAGTGGCATAGGAACAGACGGTCCGGCGGCCCCCCCCTCTTCGTCGGGTGGCCTGCGGGTCTGTGGAGTTATGGTATTCTTTCACAGGAGCTTTTTCGTGACAAGTGCAAGCAGCGTTATCGAGGGTACTCCGACGTTGCGCGTGCGGGTGCGCTACCTGCGGGACGCGCGGGCGTTGTACGCTCTCGGCGACGGCCCCGGTGGCCTCGCCCCGGCCACGCCGTTTGCGGCGGGCATGGACCTGCGCGCCTGCATGGACGCGGAAGAGGCGGTCCTGCCTGCCGGGGCGCGGCTGGCCAT
>NZ_VRYY01000325.1 GCF_015731765.1 Nitratidesulfovibrio oxamicus | reverse complement strand
GCTTCCGCCGTGGCCTCGTTGGAGGCGTCGCCCGCAGCGGGAAGGGCGGGCGGGGTGGCCGTGGTGCCGGAAATGCCGGTGGCGGGGAGGACGTTCAGGGTGACGTCCTGCCCGGCATCGGGCGCGGCGTCTTGTGCCGCATCGGGCGCGGTGTCGGGACGACCGTTGCCGCCGCGCGCCTTTTCCGATTCCCACGCGGGAAAGATGACCACGGCGGTCTTGAACTTGTGGTGCGCGCGCATGCGCCCCCCCAGTTCATTGGCAAGGGCGCGGGCAAAGGCGATGCCGTCGCCTTCAACCACCACATCAAGGTCAAGGTTGGGCCGCCCCAGCAATATGTCGCGCACGAAGCCGCCCACGGCGTACACCGGCACGCCCAGCCGATCGCCCAGCCTGCCTGCCAGTTCCAGCAGGCGGAAGTGGGTGTCGGGCAGGCGTTCCAGCAGCAGGGAGCGGATGTTCTTTTCGCGCCGGGATTCGGGCAGCAGCGTTTCCGGAATGCGGGCGGGTTCCTCGACCAGGGTATTGATGAGGTCGGTGCGGGTGATGACGCCCACCACGTCTCGCGCCTCCTCGTCGCCGTCGACACCGGACGGGGTGGGCGCCGGGGGGCGGTCCGCGCCATAGCTGCCCGCCAGATGCGGCGCGGGCACCCGGTCCACAACGGGCACCAGACGCTGGCGCTGGCCCACGATGATTTCCATGACCTTGTACAGGTCTTCGTTGGGCGTCACGGTCTGCACCCGGCGGTGCATGTATTCCGCCACGCCCATGTGCCCCAGCCCGTGCGCGATGGCCCGCGCGGCGGTCTGCTGCTCCAGGTAGCCCACGCACCGCCGGGTGCCCGAGGCGAACACGGGCACGGCCTTCAGGCCGTAGCGGGTCATGGTTTCCTCGGCGTCGGCGATGGAACGGTCGTCGTCAACACCCACCACGGGCGAGGACATCAGGTCGCGCACCCGCATCTGCGGGTTGATGGCGGAAAAGAGCAGCGCGAACAGTTCGTCGCGCACCTGTTGCAGGGTCTTGTCCTTGACCGATGCCGATGCCGCGTACGGGTGCCCCCCGCCCCCGAGCGAGGTGCACACCTGGGCCACGTCCACTTCGGCCAGGCGGCTGCGGGCCACCACCTGCACCCTGTCGCCCATGCGGCACAGGGCGAACAGCACCTTGATGTTCTCCATGTCCATCATCTTGTGCGCCAGCAGCGCGAAGTCGCCCATGTATGTTTCCATGGACGCCTCGGCGATGGTCACCAGCGTGCCGTTGATGTCGTGGGTGGTGGCCGATTCCAGCAGGGCGTTGAGAATGCCCACCTGCTCGCTGGTCAGGTCGCGGGCGATGAGTTCGGCGATGGCGTTCAGGTCCATGCCTTGCGTCTTCAGCCAGCCCGCGGCGGAAAAGTCGTGTTCGGTGGTGGAGGCAAAGGTGAACGAGCCGGTATCCTCGAAGATGCCAAGGCCGAGCATGGTGGCCTCGTCGCCGGAAAGGGTCAGCCCCCGTTCGCGGATCTCGGCCACGATGATGGCCGTGGTGGAACCCCACGGCAGCACGCGGCTGAACGCGGCGGGAAGGTCCTCGCCGGTGTCCGGATGGTGGTCCCAGAGGTGCACGGTGACGTCGTCGCGGGCCAGCACGTTGTGCACGTGGGGCACCCGCGAGTGCTGGCGGGTATCCACGATGACCAGCGTTTCCACGCTTTCCGGATCAATGTCGCGCGCCTGCCGGAAATTGAACATGTATGTGGCGCTTTCGATGAAGAAATTGCGCAGGGTGCGTTCCTGGCTGCCGGGAAACACCAGCACGGCGCCGGGGTACAGCTTGCCCGCGGCGACCATGGCGGCCAGCGCGTCGAAGTCTGCGTTGGCATGGGCGGTGATCAGCACCGGCGCGGCGGTCTTGGGGGTCTGCTGCATGCGTGGGTGTCCGTGTGGTCCTTGAGATGGGGCGCGGCGTCGGGTCAGGAGCGCGAACGGGGGTGATGGGCACGGTGCACCTGGCGCAGCCGGTCGGCCTGCACATGGGTGTAGATTTCCGTGGCGGCTATGTCGGCATGGCCCAGCAGCATCTGTACCGTGCGCAGGTCGGCCCCGCCGTCCAGAAGGTGGGTGGCGAAGGAGTGGCGAAAGGTGTGCGGCGAAATGTCCTTGCGGATGCCCGCCTCGGCCACGTGGCGCTTGACCACCTTCCACACCGCCTGGCGGGTCAGCCCCTTGCCCGACCGGTTCAGGAACAGGGCGTCCTCCACCGGGCGGAAGGCGGGCCGCCAGTCGCGGATGTAGGCCGCCAGCAGTTTGGCCGCCGTGTCGTGCACCGGCACGATGCGCTCCTTGGACCCCTTGCCGAATACCCGCACAAGGCCGGTCATGGGATCGAAGTCCAGCGGGCGCAAGCCGCACAGTTCGGAGACGCGCAGGCCGGAGGCGTACAGCAGCTCCAGCATGGTGCGGTCGCGAAAGCCCAGCCGGTCGGAAAGGTCGGGCCGGGCCAGCACAGCGGCCATTTCGTCGCGGGTCAGCACGTCGGGCAGGGTGCGCGGCAGCTTGGGGTTTTCCAGGTAGCGCAACGGGTCTGCCGCAAGCCGGCCCTCGGCCACGCCGTGGGCGAACAGCCCGCGCAGGGCCGAAAGATGGCGGGACAGGGTGCGGCTGGTCAGGCCGCGCCGCCGCAGATCCACGATGTACAGGAACAGGGTCTGTTCCGTGGCAGCTTCAAGGTCGATGCCGCCCTGCGCGAGAAAACCGGCAAAGTCGGCCAGGTCCGCCGCGTAGGCAGCCAGGGTGTTTTCCGCAAGGCCGCGCTCGATGAGCAGGTATTCCAGATACCCGTCGATGAGCGGGTGCGATGCCTTGGGCGCCTCATCCTGCCCGGCGCGCGGGGCAGGGGTGCGTGTGGCACGCGGCGTTACCTGCCTGGCCGGTTTGGCGCCGCGACGGGCGGGCACTGCCCCGGCGGATTCACCG
>NZ_VRYY01000324.1 GCF_015731765.1 Nitratidesulfovibrio oxamicus | reverse complement strand
CGGCACAAGGCCGTGCGGGGCGCGGGCGCGGGCTGCCTCCGGCGGTCGGAGGGGCGGCCCGGCAGGGCGACGAAGAGTGCGCGCCGTGCGTCCGGTGGGGACTCTAGCGCAGGCCCTTTGCAGCTTCAAGACAAAACACGGACGTTGCGAGACGGCGTGCGCTGGCGCCCCGACGCAAGGGGCGGACAAACGGAAGCCGGACACGCGTTCACGCGAGCCGGAAATGGGAACGGAAGGACGAACGACAAGGCGCCCGGAGGCGGAGGCTTCCGGGCGTCTTGCGTGCAGGGGGGATCCGGAAACGGTTCGCCCTAGCGAAATACCACGGTCTTGCTGCCGTTAAGCAGCACCCGGTGCTCGATGTGAAAGCGCACCGCCCGCGCCAGGGCCAGGCATTCCACGTCGCGGCCCACGGCCACCAGGTCGTCTGGCATGTGCGAATGGTCCACCCGCGCCACTTCCTGTTCGATGATCGGGCCTTCGTCCAGGTTTTCGGTTACGTAGTGGGCAGTGGCGCCGATCAGCTTCACCCCGCGCGCAAAGGCCTGGTGATAGGGCGAGGCCCCCTTGAAGCTGGGCAGGAAGGAGTGGTGGATGTTGATCACCCGGCCCTTGAACCGGGCGCAGAATTCCGGCGAAAGGATTTGCATGTACCGGGCCAGCACCACAAGGTCGATGGATTGTTCCTCGATGATCCTGGCGATGCGCCCTTCCTGTTCTGCCTTGTTTTCCTTGGAAATGGGCAGGTAGTGGAAGGGGATGTCGTGCATCTCGGCGATGCGCTGGAAGTCCTGGTGGTTGGAGACTATGGCCGGGATGGTGGCGTTCAGCGCGCCCGTCTCGCAGCGGAACATGATGTCGTTCAGGCAGTGCCCGAAGCGCGAAACCAGCACCAGGATGCGCGCGGTGCTGCCCGCGTCGATCAGTTGCCATTCCATGTCGAAAGTGGCGGCCACGCCTGCGAACAGCCGCTCCAGTTCCGGACGGCCGGGCCCGTCGTCGGGCATTTCGAAATGGATGCGCAGGAAGAAGCGCTTGCTTTCGCGGTCGCCAAACTGGGCGCTGTCCAGAATATTGCAGCGCTGCACGGCGAGAAAGGTGGAAACCGTGGCCACGATGCCGATGCGGTCGGGGCAGGAGATGGTCAGGATGTACGGAGAGGCCATGCGTGGTCCTTGTGCGACGTGGCCCGGCGGGCGGGCGCGATGCGGGTTGGTCTCCTGCGGCTGGGGTGGCTGGTCATGCGGTGTGATGGGTTGCCTTACGACAGAACCGCGCGCGCTTCAACAGGATTGAAGGGGCGCGCCCGGCTGCGCTGAAGTGGCGCGGCAGTGGCGGGACAGGGAAGGGAGGCAGGTCGGCAAGCCTACAGGCAGGTGCCGATGCCATCCATGTAGAAGCGGGTGACCTGGGGCAGGCTGGCCCGGTCGTCTACGCGGCGGCGGGCCCAGCGGCGGCGGAACATGCGCGCCGCCTTGCGGAACCGGCCCGATTCGAAGCCCAGCATGTTCAGCGCCATCAGTGCGTCGTCGATGGTCAGGCGCCCCTTTTCGATGAAGGCGTCCAGTTGGCGGCACACGGCGTAGAAGCACTGCACCCGTCGCGAGGGCGAGAAGAACCCGATGGAGGGCATGCGCGCACGCAGGGCGTCCACGGCCTCGCGCAGGGCGTCGAAGTCGTCGATGCAGCGGATGGCCTCGTGCATGGGCATGCACTTGCGGTTCAGGAATTCCGCGAATTCATTCAGGGTGCTGAAGCGGCGGCGGGACATATGGCGCACCTCCCGACCGGTGACGGCCTGCGATGGTGGACGAGAATGTACCATTGTGCGCCATTTGCCGACAAAGGACAAGCGCATGCCGTCCTCCGGGCGCACACCGCGCCCGGAGGGACGGTCAGGGCAGATGAAAGCGGAAGGGGCCGGGCAACACATCCGGCCCCGGCTTCCGGCTCTAGTACTTGTTGGCCTTCTTGGGCGCCTTGGCGACCTTGACCTGCTTCTTGGCGGCAGTTTGCTTGGTGTTCTTCTTTTTCACGGCCACCTTCTTGTTGGCCTTCTTCTTCTGCACCTGCTGGGCTTCGATGGTCTGCGGCTTTTTCACCGGGGCGGCTTGGCCGACGGCGGGCAGGGCCAGAAACGATACGCACAGGGCGGCGAGAAGGGCTTTGGTCAGGGTTTTCATGCTATGCAGCCTCCTGCAAGGGATTGTTTGCGCCTTCTCTGCGCTCATTGCTGTAAAAGTCAACCTGAAAGTATCAATATCTTGTCAGGTTGAGGATGTGCGCGGAAAAATGGTAATGATCTCGTAATAAAAGATGATATGAGATATGGAATGCGTATAGTGTATGGTGCTGCACGGTTAAAATTTCTTTCCTGATTTCAAAATAATATGTGTAGAAATTTGCACTTGTCTTGCATTGCATGATGCAAGGCGTGCAGTATGGCGCGTGTTGCACAAGAGTAGGCGCTGGAACTGTTGTTGCGCTGCGGCGTGGAGCCACGCCGTGCATGCCGCCATGCGGAGAGGGCCTTCGGATATTTCCGACCGTGCGGCGCAGCACTCCACGCGGCTTGTTGTGGCGTGTACGTTGCCATCACGGGCGCTTTTCCATAGCCTGACTGCGCACGGGTGCCCGCACGCGGCGTGTCCGCCCGCGTATTGTCCTTGCAGCCACCCGAACCCCCACGGAATCATGATCGCATCCTTTTCATCCGACGCCCGGGCACATTCCCACGTTGCTCCCGCCATCCATCCGCTTGTCCACCTGCTGGCCACCGGTACGGCATTGCCGGGCACGCCCGGCGTTCCCCGGCTTCCGGTGGATGCCGAGCTGCCTCACCTGCTCGGGGCGCTGGCCGATGGCATGCGCGCGGTGTTGCAGGCCCCGCCGGGTGCAGGCAAGACCACCCGCGTTCCGCTGGCCCTGCTGGCGGCTCCGTGGCTGGGCGGGCGCAAGGTGGTGCTG
>NZ_VRYY01000323.1 GCF_015731765.1 Nitratidesulfovibrio oxamicus | reverse complement strand
AGCGGCCATGCTGGCAACCACGCTGGCCGGGTGCTCCTTCGGCCCCGACCACGCCCGCCCCGCCATGGACCTGCCCGACGCCTGGCGCGCGGGCACGGCGGACACGGGCACCGTGCAGGACGGCTGGTGGAAGGGTTTCGGCGATCCGGCACTGGATGCCCTGGTCACCGCCGCGCTGGACCACAACCGCGACCTTGCCAAAGCCATCGCCAACGTGGACGAGGCCCGCGCCCAACTGGGCGTTGCCCGGGCCGACCAGATGCCCCGGATCGACGCGCAGGGCGCATCACAGCGCCAGCGTCATTCGCTGGAGGGCCTCAACTCGTTCGATGAATCCACCCGCGTGCAGGATCTGCACAACGTGGGCGGCGCCCTGTCGTACGAAGTGGACCTGTGGGGCCGCTACCGCCGCGCCAGCGAGGCGGCGCGTGCCGACCTGCTGTCCACCATGGCCGCGCGCGACACCGTGCGCCTGACCCTGGTTTCCGAAGTGGCGCGCACCTATTTCGACCTGCGCGCCTACGACCAGCAACTCCAGATCGCCCGCAACACGCTGGCCTCGCGCGAATCCACGCAGGAACTGCGCAAGGTGCGCCACGAACTGGGCCTGACCAGCGAACTGGACTATCGCCAGGCCGAGGCGGAAGCCGCGTCCGCCCGGTCCAGCGTGCACACGCTGGAAAACGGCGTCTCCGCCACCGAAACGGCCCTGGCCGTACTGACCGGCAGAAGCCCGCGCGACATCGTGACCGGCACCGTGGAACGCGGCCTGGCCGTGGACACAGCGCCCGTGCCCCCCAGCGTGCCCGCCGGGCTGCCTTCGGCCCTGCTGGAACGTCGCCCGGACCTCGTGCAGGCGGAACAGCAACTTGCGGCGGCCAGCGCGCGCATCGGCGTGGCCAAGGCGGCGTACTTCCCGTCCATATCGCTTACCGGCCTGCTGGGCTACGAAAGCAGTGACCTGACCGGGCTGTTCACCGGCCCGGCGGGCACGTGGCGGTATGCGGGCAGCGTGTCCATGCCCATCTTCGACTTTGGCCGGGTCAAGGCCGGGGTGGAAGCGGCGGAAGCGCGCCAGCGCGCCGCCCTGGCCGGGTATGAAAAGGCCGTGCAGAACGCCTTCCGCGAGGCGCAGAACTCCCTTGTGGCCAACCGCAAGGCCCGCGAGGTGGCGGAGGCGCAGACCACGCAGGTGGAGGCGTTGCGCCGCTCGCTGCGCCTTGCCAGGCTGCGCTACGACAACGGCTATTCCAGCTACCTCGAGGTGCTGGACGCCGAACGCAGCCTGTTCCAGGCCGAGGTTTCGCTGGCGTCAGCCCGGCGCGACCAGCTGACGGCGGTGGTGGACGTATACCGCGCCCTTGGCGGCGGCTGGGCGGGCATTGCCCCGCAGGCCCCGAATGCCACAGACGCTCCCGAAGCCGCGCCCCGGGCCGACAAGCCGGTGGTGATCGCGCAATGAGCGACGACCGGCGCTGTCGCCGTTGCCGTGTGGACCGCGCCGAGCGCCACGGCACGCACGGCTTCGGCCACACCGTGAAGGAACTGGCCCGCGGCTGGCGGGCCGAGTTCGACCGGCGTTTCCGCCCCATGGGGCTGTCCGACACCAGTTGGGGGGTCATCTGGCTGCTGTCCGGACACGGCTCGCTGCCCCAGGGCCGCGTGGCCGAACTGCTGGGAGTGGAAGGCCCCACCCTGGTGCGCCTGCTGGACCGCATGGAAAAGGAAGGCTGGGTGCGCCGCCAACCGTCGGAAACCGATCGCCGTGTGAAACTGGTGGCCCTGACAGACCAGGCCCGCCCTGTGTACGACGCCATGCTGGACATCGGTTTCGCCCTGCGCGACGAACTGATGGACGGCATCCCCGAGGAGCATGTGGTCATCGCCCACGCGGTGATGCTGCGCCTGCTGGACAAGCTGGACGCCCTGGGCAACCAGGACGGCGGCGAAGCGGCGGTGTGCGCCCCCTGCCGCCCCGAAACCACGGACTGACGAGCGCGCGGCGCACGCCATGCCGGGCCAGGCCGGCCCGGCAGCGGTGAACCCGAACGGCAACGCGGCGTCTTCGCAGGAAGACGCCGCGTTTTGCATCGTGCGGGGCAGAAAGACGAAAGGCGGCGCTTATCTGGGCAGGCCGCCCAGCACGCCGCCCACCATGGCGACAACCGCGCCCACCACGCAGACGATGGCCACGTTTTTGGCCTTGGGGTCACCGGCCTTGTGGCGCTTCCACGCCACGAACGCCTGGTACCACAGCCACGCGCCAAGCACGGTCAGAATCATGGGAATGACGGGCATGGGGCCTCCTTTGGCAAGGTCAGTTCCGTCCGGAAAAAAAGGGGGGGGGAAGGGATACGTGCCCGGCGTGCCCCCGCTGGCATGGCGCCCCGAGTGCGAGGGGCCGCACGCACACCACCGGACGGTGCGCCGTCATGGCACGGAGCGCGCCGCCGCGCAAGCCCCTTGGGATATGGTCGTTTCCGTGCCGCCGGGGTGCTGCGGCTCTGCCGCAGCACCTGACGCACGGGTGCCGTCCGCTGCGTACCCCTCGCTGCCTTACTTCCCGCCGGATGCCTCACTTCCCGCCGGGGGCACAACCGGGGCATCTGCCGCATCAGGTCCGGCCCCCACAATTCCCTCGGGCCAGCCGCCCCCCAGGGCCTTGTACAGCGACACCAGATGCAGCAGCACGCCGGAGCGGCTTCGGGCCAGGGCTTCCTCCACCTCCAGTTGGCGGCGCTCGGCGTCCAGCACGGTCAGCAGGTCGTCCACGCCTTCCGCATAGCGCACCTTGGCCAGCCGGGTGGCCTCGGCCTGCGCCTCCAGCGAACGGGTCAGCCGCTCGCGCTCCACGAAGGCTTCGGCGTAGCGGGCCAGCGAGGTTTCCACCTCTTCGAAGGCCACCAGCACGGTCTTGCGCCAGCGCTCCAGCGTGGCCTCGCGCCGGGCCTCCAGCGCGGCCACGGC
>NZ_VRYY01000322.1 GCF_015731765.1 Nitratidesulfovibrio oxamicus | reverse complement strand
ATGGCCCCGGCGATGCGGGCGCGCGTGGCCGCGCGGCTGGCCCTGACGGGCGGGAAGTGGCGGCTGACGTTCTCTCGCGGGGAGCGGGCCGTGTTGCGGCGCCGCGCGCCCATGCCGGTCAGCAAGTGGGCGGAAAAGCACCGCGTGCTCACCGAATCGTCCATCCCTGGCCGGTGGCACAACGAGATCACGCCGTACAGCAAGGGCATCATGGATGCCTCGTTCTACCCCGGCGTGGAAAAGATCATCATCGAAAAGTCGCCGCAGACGGGGCTTTCCGAGGCCATCCACAACTGCATCGGCTACGCCATCGACCGCGCCCCCGCGCCGGTCATCTACGTCTACCCCGACGAGCTGACCGCGCGCGACAACGCCAAGGACCGCATCATCCCGATGCTGGACAGCAGCCCCCGGCTGCGGTCGTACCTGCGCGGCTCCACGGACACCAAGTCGTCGCTCCGGGTGGACCTGGCGCACATGACTATCCACATGGCGTGGGCAGGGTCCGTCAGCCGTCTGGGCAACAAGCCCGCCTGTTACGTGGTGCTCGACGAATCCAACAAGTACCCCAAGCACAAAACCGAGACGACGCCCCAGAAGCTGGCGGAGGCCCGCACCACCACCTATCCGCGCCGTCGCCGCATCTGGGAAATATCCACGCCCACCGACGTCAACGGCGCCATTACCGTGGCCATGCGCAAGGAAGCGCAGGCCGTATTCGACTACCACGTCGTCTGCCCGCACTGCCTGCGCGAACAGCTTATGACCTTTGACGGCATCCGCTGGCCCAAGGGCGAGCGGGACGCGGAAAAGGTGCAGTCCCAGCGGCTGGCTTGGTACCAGTGCGAGAACGAGCATTGCGGCACCGTCTGGAGCGACGGCGAGCGTGACCGCGCCGTGCGCATGGGCCAGTGGCGGGAACGGTCCACCGGGCTGGAGCTGTTCGCGCATCTGGGCACGTACAAGCCCGCCAAGATAGGGTTCCACGTCCCCTCGTGGTTGTCCTACTTCGTCTCGCTGTCGGAGGTGGCCGCCGCCTTCCTGCGCTGGAATGCGGTCAAGGGGACGGAAAAAGCATTGGAACTGTTTAAGGATTTCTGCAACCGCTTCAAAGGCGAGGCGTGGGTGTACCACCGAGCAGAACGCAAGGAAGACGGTATCCTCGCCCTGGCGGACGATCGCCCGCGCGGCGTTGTGCCCGGCCCCCTGCCGGAATCGCCCGGTGTTCCCCGCGTGGCCGCGCTGGTTGCGGGCATCGACACCCAGGGCTCGACAGAAGACAAGGCGTACTACCGCTATGTCATCCGCGCCTTCGGCTGGGGAGAGGAGGAGGAAAGCTGGCTGGTGCAGTGCGGAACCGTGCCCACCTTGGGTGCCCTGCGCGAGGTGCTGTGGCGAAGCGTGTACCGCGACAGCCAAGGCAACGAATACCGCGTGCGCCTCGCCATGCAGGACGCCATGGGGCGACTGACCAAGCAGGTGTACGCCTTCGCCGCCAAGAACAAGGGGCGCATCCTGCCTACCCAAGGCAAGCGCAGCCAGGCCGCGCCCATCATCTACGCCCCGCAGGAATACTACCCAGGAACCACAAAGCGCATCCCCGGCGGCATCCGCCTTGCCAAGGTGGACACCACCTTCTTCAAGAACGATCTGTCGGCCAGGTTGGCCATCGCCCCGGAAGACCCCGGCGCGTTCCATCTGCACCACGGAACTCCCGTGGAGTACGCGCGCGAAATGGTGGCCGAATACTATGACGAAGACGAACAGGCGTGGAAGTGCCCCGACGGCGTGGCCAACCACTTCTGGGACTGCGAGGTGCTGGCCCTGGCCGGTGCCCATGCCCTGAACATCAGCAAGTGGGCGCGCCCCGACGAGGAGGCCGCCCAGCCGAAACAGCCCCCCCAGCAGGCGCGCCCAGCGCCGCCCCCAGCCCATCACCCCGCTGCTCGCCCCAACTGGTTCGGAGGAGGCCGCTAGATGATCACGACCACGGAACGCACGCTCAACTGGAGACAAACCTGTGCCCTGCTGGGGTGCAGCCGCAGCCAGTTCTACAACCTTATCAATTCCGGCGACTTGCCGTCTCACCGCAACGGCAGGGTCAAGGGCATCCGCGTGCGCGAGGCAGATGCGCTGGCCTTCATGGCGCGAGGAGGGACCGAAGGGGCGGAAGTCGTTGCCTCAAATTCGAGGCAAAATCATGTCTGAAAAACGCAAATCCTGCGCGTCGATTTGCCTTAAAACCAAGGCAAGCACGCCGCACAAGTGGGAGCTGTTCCCGGCGGAGCTGTGGACGGACGGGCAACCCCACCTGTTCCGCGTGCGCGCGGGCGGCTGCTGGATGGAGGGCTACCACTCTGCGGCGGACATAGGCGAGGGTGTGGCCAGGCTGATAGGGCAGGGTGACGCACCGGATCCGCCGCCCCAGCTGCCGCGCGGTACCCGCGTGCGCGTGCCCAACGGGCGCATCCGCTTTGGCCGGATGATGCACGACTTGACCCACGTGATCACGGATGCACCCCTGCGAGATCCTGCTGGCCGGTGGTGGGTGGGCGTGCAGCACCCAGGCGGTGGCATCCGGCTGGTTCCGGTGGAGGATGCAACCCCCACCGAATGAGAAACCCCACCCCATTTTCTCAACATTTCGTCCACCACGTCCACTACGTCCACCACGTCCACGACAAGCATGCCCGCACCCCCGTAGGTTGCGGGCATGTCTGTCTGGACCATCACCGAGTTGGACGCGCTGATCGCGGATTGGAAAGAGGCCATGAAAGCCGTGGCCTCTGGTCGCAGCTATTCCGTGGGCGGCCAGTCCGTCTCTCACTACTCGCTGCAAGACATCCAGGACCAGCTGGCCTACCTGGACGCGGAGCGCAACAAGCTGCTGGCCGAACAGTCCGGCAGGCCCCGCCGCCCCGGCCCCGTGGCCGTGCGGCCCATCATCCTGCGGGGGCGGTGGTAGCCCATGCCCCGCGC
>NZ_VRYY01000321.1 GCF_015731765.1 Nitratidesulfovibrio oxamicus | reverse complement strand
ACGCCGACGGCGCCCGCGGCGACAATGGCCGCGCGCACCGGGTTGCCGGTGGGCACGCAACGTCGCGCGGGGAACACGCCCGCGGTATCCGGCAGGGACAGGAACACCCGCTGCACCACATGGCCCAGCAGGCGGTTGGTCAACCCGGGGATGGCGTTCTGCTCGTGGATGGCGGCGGGCCTGCCGCACAACCGGGCGGCCAGCACACCGGCAAAGGCGGCATAGCCGCCAAAGCCCACGGCGATGTCCGGGGCGAACCGGCGCACCACGGAAACAGCGCGGCACACGCCAAGGCCCATGGCCCAGGCGGCAGCCAGCGCGCGCAGGCCGCGTCCCATCACCCCGCGCACCGGCAGGCCCACATACTCAAGCCCGGCGCGGGCCGCAAGGTCGGCTTCCGGCCCGTACTGTCCGCCCAGGAACAGGATGCGGGCCTTGGGATGGCGGCGGGTGATCTCCTCTGCCACGGCCAGCGCCGGGAAGATGTGTCCCCCGGTTCCACCCGTGGTGAGGATGACGCGGCGCATGGTGTTTCCTCCGGTGATTCGAACGGTGGCGAAAACGCGCGAAGGCACGCCGTCAGCGTGCCGTCCGCGAATAGTTCAGCAGCAGCCCCACGCAGGTCAGGGTGGTCAGCAGGCTGCTGCCCCCATAGCTCAGGAAGGGCATGGGCACTCCCTTGGGGGGCGCCACGCCCATGACCACCGCCATGTTCAGCACGGCGCCCAGCAACAGCACCAGGGTCACCCCGAAGGCGGTGAACCGGTCGCGCAGATCCTCCTGCCGGGCGGCGATGCGAAAGCTTCGCCAGAACAGCATGCCCATCAGCACGAAGACCAGCGACATGCCGATAAAACCCAGTTCCTCGCCCAGCACGGCGATGATGAAGTCGTTGTGCGCTTCCGGCAGGTAGAACAGTTTCTGGCGGCTGGCGCCTATGCCCACGCCGGTGATGCCGCCCGACCCCAGCGCGAACAGCGACTGCACCAGTTGGTAGCCGGAATCCTGCGCGTCGGCGAAGGGATCGAGAAAGGCGGTGAACCGGCGGAACCGGTACGGCGAATGCACCACCAGCATGACGGCTCCGGCCACCGCGGCAGCGCCGGACACGGCCAGGTAGAAGAACCGTGTGCCGCCCACCAGGCACATGAAGAACAGGATCATGGCCAGCACCGCCGCCCCGCCGAAGTCGGGCTGGCGCAGCAGCAGCGCGCAGAACACGCCCGTCACCGCGAAGGGCGGTATGACCCCCCGGCTGAAGGTCTTGATGATGTCCTGCTTGGTGCTCATGAAGTAGGCCAGGTACAGGGCCAGGGCGATCTTGGTGAATTCCATGGGCTGCACCGCCACCGGCCCCACCTGGATCCACCGGCGTGCGCCGTTGACCTTGTTGCCCAGCGGCGTCAGCACCAGGATGAGCATGACCAGCACCCCGAACAGGATGGGGTACTGCAATCTGTACAGCATGTTGCGGGGCACAACCGCAGCGGTGAACATGGCCACGCCGCCCACGCAGGCAAAGATCAGCTGGCGCTTGAAAAAGTAGTACTTGTCCGCGTTGAAGCGCTCGGCCACGATGCCGCTGGCGGAAAGCACCATCAGCAGGCCGATGCCCAGCAAGGTCAGGGCGATGGCGAACAGCCACCAGTCAACGCCGTTCTGCGGGCCGTGGTCGCCGTGGGCGATGCCGCCGAAGCTGCCGCCGTGCCGCAGGTCCGCCAGTGCGGCGGAAGGGTGGGCATCCGCTTGCGCGCCGAACCTCATGGCAGGGCCTCCACCGCGCGGCGGAAAGCGTGGCCGCGCTCCTTGTAGTTGGCGAAAAGGTCGAAACTGGAGGTGGCCGGGGCCATCAGCACCGCGTCACCCGGACGGGCCTGTGCGGCAGCCTCGGCAACGGCGGGCTCCAGCGCGGGATGCCAGGACATGGTAAAATCACCCTGCCCCATCCAGGCCCCCTCGAAATGTTCGCGGCTGGCGCCAAAGCCAACCACGGCCCGGACGCGCCCGGGCATGAGCGGCAGCAGGGACGCAAGGTCGCCCCCCTTGAACTTGCCGCCCACCATCAGCACCACCGGCCTGTCGAAGGCCTGCAGGGCCACGCGCAGGGCTTCCACCGTGGTGCACTTGGAATCGTTCACCCACAGTACGCCATTGCGCTCGGCCACGGCCTCCAGCCGGTGCTCCAGCGGGGCAATATCCGCCACGGCCTTCTCCGCCGCCTCCGGCGTCACGCCGAACTCGCGGCAGGCCAGCCACGCGGCCTCCATGTTGGCCTGGTTGTGCCCGCCCAGCAGACGGGTGCGCGGAAAGCGCCGGGCCGACGCGTCGAAAAACAGCGTGCGGGGCTTCAGCTCGCGCGCGGCCACCAGGTCGCGCACGCCCTGGCCGAAGATGGCCAGATCCCCTTCTTCCATGCAGCGGAACAGCCGGAACTTGGCGTCGATGTACTCCGCCATGTCGGCGTGGTAGTCGAGGTGGTTCTCGCTGATGTTCAGCAGCATGGCCACGCGCGGGCGAAAGGTGGTGCAGGCCTGCAACTGGAAGCTGGAAATCTCGATGACCAGCACGTCGGCCCTGCCCTGCCCGTCCGCCCCACCATGCGCTACGGACAGCACGTACTCGCTGAGCGGGGTGCCGATGTTGCCGCCCAGGAACACGGAAAGGCCCTGCGCGCGCAGCATGGCGGCGCACAGCGAAACCGTGGTGGTCTTGCCGCTGGTGCCGGTGACGGCCAATACCGGCTCGTCGTCCAGCTGCCGCCAGGCAAGCTCCATTTCGGCCATGATTTCCGGAGCGTCCGGCCCCTGCGGCAACAGCGGGCGCAGCTTTGCCACGGCCATGCCCGGGCTGGGCACCACGGCCCGTGCGCCCTCGAACTGCGCTAGCGCATGGTCGCCGGTGGCGATCTCCACACCGGCGTCGGCGGCCCAGCGCATAAAGTCGGCGGGCACCCCGTCGGCGTTGCGTTCCAGCAGGCGCA
>NZ_VRYY01000331.1 GCF_015731765.1 Nitratidesulfovibrio oxamicus | reverse complement strand
GCCCCTGCCGGGCTGCGCGCGGCGGCGGGCGCTGCGCTGCGCCGCTGCCGCGAACTGAAGATAGAGACGGTGGCTGTGGATGCCGTGGCCCTGGCGCGCGTGGTGGAGACGGGCGGCGATGTCCCTGCCGGAACCCCGTCCTGGTCCCCGGCGGAAGAGGCCGTGTGCGGCGCATTGCTGGGCCTGTATCGCTACGACCGGTTCAAGACCAACGGCAACGGCGGCGCGGAAGCCGCGGAAGACGCCCGCTTCGAGCCGCGCTGGCTGGGCCTGCTGTGTGCCGAAGCCTCGGTGCCGGACGACCTGCACGCCGCCGCCCGCCGGGGCGAGGCCGCAGCCGCCGGGGTGGCCCTGGCGCGCGACCTGGTCAACGGCCCGCCCAACTTCGTCACCCCCGGCCATCTGGCCGAGCAGGCCGTGGCCATCGCGAAGAAGTACGGCATGCAGGCCCGTTCGCTGGGCCGCGCCGAACTGGTGGAGATGGGCATGGGAGCCTTTGCCTCGGTGTTCCGCGGCGCCGAGGAGGAGCCCCGGCTGGTGGTCATCGAGCATGCCCCCAAGGGGACGGAAGACCAGAAGCCGCTGGTGTTCGTGGGCAAGGGCATCACCTTCGACACGGGCGGCATCAGCCTGAAGCCCGCCGCCAAGATGCACGAGATGAAGGGCGACATGGCGGGCGCGGCGGCAGTGCTGGGCCTGTTCGAGGCGCTGGGTCGGTCCGTCGTGCCCCGCCGGGTGGTGGGCATCATGCCCTGCACCGAGAACATGCCCGACGGCAGGGCCACCCGCCCCGGCGACATCGTGACCACCCTGTCCGGCAAGACGGTGGAGGTCATCAATACCGACGCCGAAGGGCGGTTGGTGCTGTGCGACGCCCTGACCTGGGCCCAGCGTGAATACGCCCCCGAGGTGGTGGTGGACCTGGCCACCCTGACCGGGGCCTGCGTGGTGGCGCTGGGCATGGAGGTTGCGGCGGTGTTCGCCACGGATGACGATCTGTCGGGCCGCATCCGCACCGTGGGCGACGTGGTGGGCGACCGCTTCTGGCCCCTGCCGCTGTGGGACATGTACTTCGAGAACCTGAAGAGCGACGTGGCCGACATCGCCAACGTGGGCCCGCGCGAGGGCGGGGCGGTCAACGCGGCGCTGTTCCTGAAGCAGTTCGTGGACAAGGGCGTGCGTTGGGCGCACCTGGACATTGCCGGGCCCGCCTACACCGCCAAGAAGACGTCCACCTGCCCTGGCGGCGGCACCGGCTTTGCCGTGCGCACGCTGCTGGAACTGGTGCGCGGCGGCGTGTAGCGCCCGACATCGAATCCGGAAACGAGCAGCGGGCCGCGAGGGGGAAACCTTCGCGGCCCGCATGCGTTGCGACGGGGCAGGGGGCGTGTCCGGCAGGTGCCGGGGAGATATTCCGGAAGCGCCCTAGGCTTCCTCTTCGTCCAGCATCAGCCCCTCGGGCAGGAAAATGTCGGGCACTTCCCCGGCGAACACCCGGTTGCGGCCCTGTTCCTTGGCCAGGTACAGCTTCTGGTCGGCCTTGCGGATGTGGTAGTCGATGTCGCCTTCCGGGCCGCAGGTGTGCACCCCGAAGGACAGGGTAACGCTGACGGGGATGCCGTGGTACGAGTACTCCGAGGCTTCCACCAGGCCGCGCAGCTTTTCGGCCAGCCGGGCGGCCCCGGCCTCGTCGGTTTCCGGCAGCAGCAGCAGGAACTCCTCTCCGCCCCAGCGGCAGATGGTGTCCTGATGGCGCAGGTTGTCGTGCAGCAGCCCGGCCACCGATTGCAGCACCTGGTCGCCGCACTGGTGGCCGTAGCAGTCGTTCACCGATTTGAAGTGGTCGATGTCGCAGATGGCGATGGACAGCGACCTGCCGGTGCGGCGGGCGCGCACCTGCTCGTATTCCAGCCGTTCGCACAGGGCCCGTCGGTTGGCGAGGCCGGTCAGCTCGTCGGTGCGGGCGCTTTCGGCCAGTTGCTGGGTAAGCAGGATGAGCAGGCGCTGGGTGTGGCGGCGGGTGTATTCCGCAAGCCCGGCGAAGATGCCGCAGCACAGCAGGGCCACCATGTAGCGGATGCGGAAGGCTTGCGAATAGTCGGCGTACAGGAAGGGATCGCCGGGCAGGAACAGTATGGCGCCCACCCCCAGCAGCAGGGCGGCCATCAGCAGGATGCCGATGGACAGGCCGAAGGTCAGCATGACCACGGGCGGAAAGATGAACAGCCACACGAAGCCGCTGCCCTCCACGCCGCCGTGGGACACCATGTACAGCGACAGGCTGAACAGCGCCAATACCAGCGCGGTGCTGGGCAGCGCATGGCGACCGGTGCGGCCCACCCAGAACAGCCCGAACAGGGCAAGCGCCAGCATCGCCAGCAGGAACAGCGCGAGGGTGCTCTGGTCCTGCATGAAATCCAGCACCGCCATGATGGCGGAGAACAGCGCCGTGACGCCATAGAACAGGTTCGCTACCCCGGTGACGCGCGCGGTCTCCGGGTCGGCGCCCTCCTGCAGGCCGTTGGCCAGCAGGACGTTCATGCAGCGGTGCAACCTGTTCTTGTCGAGCACTGATGCCTCTCGTGCCACAATGGGAGCGGACAAAGCCGCGCATGCCCGCAACGCTCCACGGCATCCGGTGCCGGGGCGAAGGTCGGGCTGGCGTGACCATGCGTGAGGGGGGTAACGCAAGGGGTGGTGCCGGGCGGGCCGGCGGCGGCGTCCTCCCCGCACGTTTCCCCAAACGTGCCGTACGCGTGCCTGCCGGAAGGAACCTGAAAAACAGTTACGTCGTGAAGCCGTGCCGCATGGCGTTGCCGGATGATGCGCCAGCCGCCCCTGCGGCTGGCCGGGCAACTGCGGGTATCCGGCGGGCAACTGGCCGATCTGATGACTGGACAGATGACCGCTTTAGCGAATTTTCCAGTGCCGGTCGGGTTGACCTGGCAGCTGACCGGCAGTCCGTGAAAGGCCGGGCGGCGGCCAGCCGCCCCTTGACGGCGGAATTCCGCGTGGCCTTTAGGTCTTGTTGGATATGGACTTCACGATGTTGCCGTTTCGGCATACCACAGCGCCGCCCGCCCTGTCAGCGACAAGTCTTCCCTCACGTCATACCCTACCGCAAAATGGGTAAAATTCCCACCGGTGCGGGCCTTGTGTCGTGTGCGGTCAATGATTGCAGGGTTCTGTGACGTTCGTGCGAAATGGGGGAAAATACCGTTGACAAGGCCCCCCGCTATCAATAAATAGTGCCACTCTTCCAACGCGTGCGCGCCCCTGCCCTGCACCCGCGCATGGTGGATAGAGAGAGGCTCTGGTCGACCCGCCGTAACGGCGGCGCCGTGGCATGCACCTGTAAACGGGGTATGTATGAGGTTCGGGAATTGGCAAGAAACCGTACGCTGCAACAGTGGAGTGTCGAAGACTCCGCTGAGCTCTATGGCATCCGCAATTGGGGTGCCGGGTACTTCGATGTCGCCCAGAGCGGCGATGTCGTGGTCTATCCCTTCGGAGACAACCGCGGTCCTGCCGTAAGCATCCCGGAAATCATCCGGGGCATGCGGGAGCGCGGCTATGACATGCCGGTGCTCCTGCGCATCGAGAACATTCTCGATTCCCAGATCACCAGTCTTCACCAATCCTTCCGCAAGGCCATCGGGTCGCTCGGCTACAAGGGCGAATACCGGGGCATCTTCCCCATCAAGGTCAACCAGCAGCAGCAGGTGGTCGAAAAGATCGCCCAGTTCGGCTCGCGCTACCATCACGGGCTGGAGGTAGGCAGCAAGGCCGAACTCATCGCCGCCGTCTCGCAACTGCGCGACCACGAGGCCTGCCTGGTCTGCAACGGCTACAAGGACGAGGAGTTCATCGACCTTGGCCTGCACGCCGTGCGCATGGGGTACAAGTGCTTCTTCGTGCTGGAAATGGCCAGCGAGCTGCCGCTCATCCTGGAGCGGTCCAGGTGCCTTGGCGTGCGTCCGCTCATCGGCGTGCGCGCCAAGCTGTCCGTGAAGGCGGGCGGCCACTGGACCGATTCCGGCGGCGAACGTTCCACCTTCGGCCTGACCACGGCGCAGATCGTCGATGTGGTGGACCAGCTGAAGGACCACGACATGCTCGACTGCTTCCAGCTGCTGCACTACCACCTGGGGTCGCAGGTGCCGAACATCCGCGACATCCGCGCCGCCGTCATGGAAGCCTGCCGCATCTACGGCGGGCTGGTGGTCGAGGGCGCGGCCATGGGGTACCTGGACCTTGGCGGGGGCCTTGCCGTGGACTACGACGGCTCGCACACCAACTACGTGAGCAGCCGCAACTACAGCCTTGACGAATACTGCGCGGACATCATCGAGGCGGTGATGAACATCCTCGACGAGGAAGGCATCGCCCATCCGCACATCGTCACCGAATCGGGCCGCGCCACCGTGGCCTACTACTCCATGCTGCTGTTCAACATCCTGGACGTGAGCCGCGTGGAGATAGGCAACCTGCCCGACATCCTGCCCGACGACTGCCCCGAGCCCGTGCGCAACATGCGCGAGGCGCTGGCCGGTCTTACCCTGCGCAACCTGCAGGAATGCTACAACGACGCCGTGTACTACCGCGACGAAGTGCGCCAGCAGTTCCTGACCGGGCGCATCACCCTGCGCGAACGCACCCTTGGCGAACGCTACTTCTGGGCCATCATGAAGCGCATCGCCCAGGAAAAGCAGAAGCTGAAGCACGTGCCCAAGGATCTTGCCGAGATAGACGTGGCCCTGGCCGACATCTACTACGGCAACTTCAGCGTGTTCCAGTCGCTGCCCGATTCGTGGGCCATCGACCAGCTGTTTCCGGTGGTGCCCCTGCACCGCCTGAACGAGCTGCCCTCTCGCCAGGGCATCCTGTCCGACATCACCTGCGACAGCGACGGCCGCATCGACCACTTCATCGACCCGCAAGGCGTGAAGGGCACCCTGGACCTGCATCCCCTGAAGGACGGCGAGGAGTACTACCTCGGCGTGTTCCTGGTGGGGGCCTATCAGGAAACCCTGGGCGACCTGCACAACCTGCTGGGCGACACCAACGTGGTTTCGGTGCGCGTGCACGAGGACGGCAGCTACGAATTCGTGCGCGAACTGCGCGGCGATTCCGTGGCCGACATCCTGTCGTACGTGGAATACGACCCCCGACGCATCATTGAGGATATCCGCGAGGCCGCGGAACAGGCCGTGCGCGAGGGGCGCATCACCCCCTCGGACCGGTACCGGGTGATGCAGGCGTATGAGGATGGGTTGCGCGGGTACACCTACTTCGAACGTTAGCCGACAGGCGATTTCGTCCGCTGGGCTTCGTCAGACATCATCCTTCATTCCGGTCGTGTACGGAAGAGTACACTCCCATCATGAAAGATTCGTCTTCCTTGCCAGCGAACGAAATCGCACTGTCGCCATGGGCGTGGTAGTGCTCGTGCGGCAGAACTGAAAAGCGCGGGTTCGCTGCCCCGCACCCCATCGAAGCAGGATACCCTTGATGCATGCCATGCGGATTGCGTGGTATGCTGACGCCGGTCACCGGCGCATGCAGGCAACAAGCCGGGCCGTCCCATGGTGTGGGGCTGGCCGTTCGGGATAACCACAGCAGTGTCGCGCGGTCGCGCGTTTCCGGGCACGGGTGCCCGGGGCGGGCGGGGTGCGCAAAGGAGTGCGTCATGGCACGTGTCCTCATCATCGGCGCTGGCGGCGTGGGCGGCGTGGTCGTCCACAAGTGCGCGCAGGTTCCCTCCGTGTTTTCCGAGATCATGCTGGCAAGCCGCACCAAGTCGAAGTGCGACGCCATTGCCGCGGACGTGAAGGCCCGCACCGGGCGCATCATCGAAACAGCCAAGGTGGACGCGGACAACGTGCCCGAACTGGTGGCGCTGATCCGCGCGTACAAGCCTGACATGGTGCTGAACATCGCCCTGCCGTACCAGGACCTGACCATCATGGACGCCTGCCTCGAAACCGGCGTGCACTACCTGGATACCGCCAACTACGAGCCGCTGGACGAGGCCAAGTTCGAGTACAAGTGGCAGTGGGCCTATCAGGAGCGCTTCGAGAAGGCCGGGCTGATGGCCCTTCTGGGCAGCGGCTTCGACCCCGGCGTGACCAACGTGTTCTGCGCCTACGTCATGAAGCACCTGCTGGACGAGGTGCACGTGCTCGACATCATCGACTGCAACGCGGGCGACCACGGCCATCCCTTTGCCACCAACTTCAACCCGGAAATCAACATCCGCGAAGTGACCGCGCGCGGTCGCTACTGGGAACGGGGCGAGTGGGTGGAAACCGACCCCCTGTCGTGGTCCATGAACTATGATTTCCCGGACGGCATCGGCCCCAAGAAGTGCTTCCTCATGTACCACGAGGAACTGGAATCGCTGGTGCTGAACCTGAAGGGCCTCAAGCGCGCCCGGTTCTGGATGACCTTCTCGGACAACTACCTGAACCACCTGAAGGTGCTGGAAAACGTGGGCATGACCCGCATCGACGAAGTGGAGCACGACGGCAAGAAGATCGTGCCCATCCAGTTCCTGCGCGCGCTGCTGCCCGACCCGGCATCCCTCGGCCCGCGCACCAAGGGCAAGACCTGCATCGGCTGCCTGATGCAGGGGGTGAAGGACGGCAAGCCCAAGACCGTCTACATCTACAACGTGTGCGATCATCAGGAATGCTACCGCGAGGTGGGTTCGCAGGCCATTTCGTACACCACCGGCGTGCCCGCCATGATCGGAGCCATGATGATGGTGACCGGCAAGTGGTCCGGCAAGGGCGTGTACAACATGGAGCAGCTGGACCCCGACCCGTTCATGGACGCCCTGAACAAGCACGGGCTGCCGTGGGTGGTGGTGGAAAAATAGGCATTCGGGGTAGGTTGCCCTCAGAATGCCGATTGTCTCGGCACAGTGAGCAGCATGAATTCCGGGGGGCCGCGCGTGCGGTCCCCCGGTCCTTGTTCAGGCAGCGGGCATGGGGGAGCAGGGCGGTGATTTTCAGGAGGGGGCTTGCGGCATTCTAGAATCTAGAATATGGAATGTCCATGAACCTGCTCCCGCAAGATGTACTCGTCATGCTCAAGCTTTCGGTGGCGCGGCGTACCCGCTGGACCTACGACCAGTTGGGCGTGGCGCTGGGCATGAGCATGTCCATGGTCTACAGTTCCATCAGGCGTGCCGCGCAAGCCCGGCTGTATGATGAGAACAGGCGCAGGCCCGTGCGCGCCGCGCTGGAGGAATTTCTGGTGCACGGCGTGAAGTACGCCTTTCCGCCGGACATCGGCACGGTGACGCGCGGGGTGCTGACGGCATTTGCTGCGCCCGCACTGAAGGGAGAACTCCTGCATGATTCGGGAGCCGAAGCGGTGTATGTCTGGCCGTATCCGGAAGGGGACCATCGGGGCGTGTCCCTGTCGCCGTTGTATAAATCAGTACCGGTAGTTGCCTTGCGCAATACCCGCCTGTACGACGCCCTGAGCCTGCTCGACGCCATCCGCATCGGGCGGGCGCGCGAACAGCAGCGGGCGGCTGAATTTCTGAAAGGCATGTTGCGGAGCGATGATGCGCCGACTGCGTAACATCGGCCATGTGTTGGACGCCGTGCGACTGCTGGGCGATCTTGCGGACGAAGTGGCCTTCGTTGGCGGGGCCAGCGTGCCCCTGTTGCTGACCGACCCGGCGGCCCCGGATGTGCGGCCCACGCTGGATGTGGACGTCATTGTCGAGGCGGCCACGCGCCACGACTATTACCGCGTGGCCGACCGCCTGCGGTCACGCGGCTTTGCGGAGGACATGGATGTGGTGTGCCGCTGGCGGCACGGTGCATTGGCTCTTGACGTCATGCCCACGGATGAGGCTGTGCTGGGCTTTTCCAACCGCTGGTATGGTGATGCACTGCGCCATGCCGTGCGCATGACTGTGGAAGGTGTAACTCTGCGGGTGGCCGCCCCGGCGTATTTTCTGGCCACCAAGCTGGAAGCCTTTCGGGGGCGGGGCAACGGCGATTACCTCACCAACCACGACATGGAAGACCTGGTGGCCGTGCTGGATGGCCGACCGGATATCGCGGGCGAGGTACAGGCTGCGGACGCAGCCGTGCGCGGCTACCTTGCTGCGGCCTTTGCCGCACTGCTGGCCGATGACGATTTTCTGGATGCGTTGCCCGGCTACCTGCCGCCCGATCCGGCCAGTCAGGGACGCGTTCCGCTGCTCATGCAGCGCATGCGCGCCATCGCCACGGGTGGGGCGTAAACGTTTTCCGGCTTCCGCGCTGCCCGCTGCCCGCCTGCATGCTGCCGGTAGCATTCCCGCTTTCCGCTTTCGCAAGGAGTACCCTCGGAATGATGGACCAAGCCTATCTCGCCAAGCTCGACCCCACCCGCTTCCCGTCCCCGTGTTTCGTGGTGGACGAGGCCCGCATCAAGGCCAACGCCGCCGTCCTGGAAACGGTGCAGCGCCGCACCGGGGCAAAGGTGCTGCTGGCGCTGAAGGGCTTTGCCATGTGGAGCCTGTTTCCGCTGCTGTCGCGCGCGCACGGCGGGGTGCTGCACGGCACCTGCGCCAGTTCCCCGCACGAGGCGCGTCTGGGCCGCGAGGAATTCGGGGGCGAGGTGCATGCCTTTGCCGCCGGGTACAGCAACGCGGACATGGCCGAACTGGTGACCCTGGCCGATCATCTGGTGTTCAACTCGTTCGCGCAGTGGGACCGTTTCCGTTCGCAGGTGGCGGCGGCGGGGCGGCCCATCGAGTGCGGCATCCGCATCAACCCGGAGCACTCGGAAGGGGCGGTGGCCATCTACAACCCGTGTTCGCCGGGTTCGCGCCTGGGGGTGCGGCCCCACCACTTCGAGGCCGCCGTGGCCGAGGCGGCGGCGCGCGGGCAGGACGCGCTGGACGGCATTTCCGGCCTGCATTTCCATACCCTGTGCGAGCAGGACGCCGACGCGCTGGACCGCACCCTGCACGCGGTGGAGGCAAGGTTCGGCGCGCATCTTTCGCGCATGAAGTGGCTGAACTTCGGCGGCGGGCACCACGTCACCCGTCCCGGCTACGACCTCGACCTGCTGTGCCGGTGCATCGACCGCATGCAGCAGAAGCACGGGGTGCAGGTGTACATCGAGCCGGGCGAGGCCGTGGCCCTGAACGCGGGGGTGCTGCTGTGCACCGTGCTGGACGTGGTGCAGGCCGACATGCCCATCGCCATTCTGGACACCTCCGCCGCCGCGCACATGCCCGACGTGCTGGAAATGCCCTATCGCCCCGGCTGCATCGGCTCCGGCCTGCCGGGCGAGAAGGCGTGGACCTGCCGTTTCGCGGGCAAGTCGTGCCTGGCGGGCGATGTCATCGGCGAATACTCGTTCGACGCGCCCCTGCAACCCGGCGACCGGCTGGCCTTCCTGGACATGGCCATCTACAGCATGGTCAAGACCACCACCTTCAACGGGCTGCAACTGCCCGCCATCGCCCGTTACCGGCCGGCGGATGCGGATGGCGTTGCGGACGGGCGCGGTGCGCGGCGCGAGGTGGTGCGGTCTTTCGGCTACGAGGCGTTCAAGTACCGCCTGTCCTGATGCGGGGGCGCTGGCTGTCCCCGTATCTGTTCCGGATGTTCCGGCATCGGGCATGGGCCGCGAGATGACCGGGCAGTGACCGATCGGCAACCGCATGGTGTTCGACGGGGGGCCGTCCCGCGCGGCACCGCTTGCGTCCGCACCCGGCAATGCCTAGCATGTCTGCATGCGGGCGCCACGCGCCCCGGAGGCGGCCATGATCTACATCGACGACAATGCCCGGGATCGCATCCTGTCTGGCGGCGGGAACGTGATCGTGTACATGCAGGCGGCGCGCGGCTGCGGCTGAGCGTCGCGCATCATGCCCGTGCGAACCCCCGCCGTGCGCGTGGGACAACCCCCGGAATGGATGCAGCCAGCCTTTCACCGGCACATGGTGGACGGCGTGGTGGTGTGGCTGGACCCGGCGGTGAAGCGGCTGCGCTGGGACGAACCGGCCCGCGTGCGGCTGCGCCGGTTCCTGTGGTTTTCGTATTTCGACGTGGAGGGGGCGCGCACCCTGGTGGCGTAGCCCCCGTTGGGCCGATGGCCCAGCGCGGCGCGGCTGTTTCGTTTCATGGATCAGGCTGCCGCCCTTGTGCACGGACGGCGTTTCGGGAAGGGCCGCACGGCCTGTCTGGCCTGTCTGGCCTGTCTGGCCTGTCTGGCCTGTCTGGCCTGTCTGGCCTGTCTGGCCTGTTTGGTCTGTCTGGGGTGTCTGGCCTGTCTGGGGTGTCAGGTCGCGCGAATGGGCAAAAAGCCGCCTCCCCGCGCGGGAAGGCGTTACCGGAGCTTGCCATGCGGCACGCCGAAGGCCGTTTTCTGGCCTCTGAACTGGAAGATGTCGCGCCCGACGGGGCGCGTTTTCACGTCATTCCCGTCCCGTACGAAGAAAGCGTTTCCTACGGGGACGGCACGGCGTCGGGTCCTGCCGCCATCCTTGCGGCATCGGACCAACTGGAACTGTGGGACGGCGAATCCGTGCCCGCCGAGCTTGGCATCCACACCGCGCCCGCCGTGGACTGTTCCGGCGGCGCGGAGGCGGTGCTGGCACGCATCGAGGCGGCCACGGCCACGGCCCTGTCCCACGGGGGGCTGCCCGTGCTGCTGGGCGGCGAGCATACCGTCACCCTTGGCGCGTTGCGGGCGCTGCATCGCCAGCACGGCAGGTTCGGGGTCGTCCAGTTCGACGCCCATGCCGACCTGCGCGACAGCTACGGCGGTACGCCTTACAGCCACGCGGCGGTGATGCGCCGAGCCGTGGCCGACCTTGGCCTGCCGCTGTTCCAGATCGGGGTGCGCGCCCTGTGCCGCGAAGAGGTGGACTGCCGCGCCGCGCTGGGCGTCGGTCATCTGGACGCCGCCGCGCTGGCCCGCCACGGCATTCCAACCCCGCTGCTGCCGCCGGATTTTCCGGAGCGCATCTACGTGACCTTCGACGTGGACGGGCTGGACCCTTCCATCATGCCCGCCACCGGCACCCCGGTGCCCGGCGGCCTCGGCTGGTACGACGCCCGGCGCTGCCTGGAACTGGCCGTGAACGGGCGGCAGGTGCTGGGCTTCGACGTGGTGGAACTGGCCCCCATGGATGGCTTTCACGCGGCGGACTTCGCGGCGGCCCGGCTGGTATACGACATCATGGGGCTGGTGCAGCGGCTGGGCCGCTGAGCGGTCGCGTCGTTTTCCGTTCCCTTTTTCCGCCTCGGTCCGGCTTTTTACAGCACGCCACGGGCGGCTCGTTTCTTTTCCGCACGCGCCACGACAAGCGCCCCGGCTTCCGGATGTTTCCGGGCCGGGGCGTTTGCCGTGCACAACGCGGTGGGGGGATGGGCGGGGGAGGTCCGCCGGGGTGCACCTTGCGTAATTCCGGGGAATGACAGTGCGCGGGCGGTGCACCGGCATGCCGGACCGCACGGTCACCGGCCCCCCGGTCAGGTGCCGCCGTTGCCGTCGCGGGGCACGGTCAGCCGTCTGCCCCGCGACAGCAACGCGGTGAATTCGTCCGGCGGCAGGGGGCGGCTGAACAGGAAACCCTGCACTTCGTGGCAGCCTTCCAGCAGCAGGAAGTTGAGTTGTTCCGGCGTTTCCACTCCTTCGGCCACCACGCGCAGCCCCAGCCTGTCGGCCATGGTGATGATGGTGGCGGCGATGGCCGCGTCGTTGGGGTCGTCGGGAATGTCGCGGATGAACGAGCGGTCGATCTTCAGCGAGGTCAGCGGCAGGTTCTTGAGCTGGTACAGCGAGGAATAGCCGGTGCCGAAGTCGTCCACGGAAAGGGCAATGCCCATTTCCGCCAGTTGGTTCAGCTTGCGGATGGTGTGGTCCGCATCGGTGACAATGGTGGATTCGGTGATTTCCAGTTCCAGCAGGTGCGGCGGCAGGCCCGTTTCGGCCAGCACGTCGGCCACCATGCCCACCAGGTTGCGGTGGCGGAACTGGTGCAGCGAAAGGTTCACGGCCACATGCAGGTCGGCGTGACCGGCATCGCACAGGGCGCGGGTTCTGGCGCAGGCCAGGCGCAGCATGTGCTCGCCAAGGGGCACGATGAGCCCCGTTGATTCTGCCAGGGGGATGAATTCCGCCGGGTGTTCCCGCCTGCCGTCGGCGCGGGTCCAGCGGGCCAGGGCCTCCATGCCGGTGATCAGGCCGGTGTTCAGGTCCACGCGCGGCTGGTAGTGGGCGATGATGTCTCTGGCGGCCAGGGCGCGGTGCAGGTCGCCTTCCAGCGACAGGCGGCGCACGGCGCGCTCGTTCATGGCCGGGGTGAACAGGTGGTAGCGGCGCTTGCCCTGTTCCTTGGCGCGCGACATGGCGATGTCGGCGTTGCGGACCAGGGTGTCAGGGTCGTCCCCGTCGTCGGGAAACAGGGCGATGCCCACGCTGGCCCCCACGAACAGTTCGTGTTCCTGCACCCGCACCGGGTCGGTGAAGCGGGCCAGCAGCCGCTCCGCCACCTGCGCGGCGTCGCGCTCGTTATCCACGTCCTGCAGCACCACCACGAACTCATCGCCGCCCACACGTGCCAGGGTGTCCTGCGGGCGGACCATCTGGCGCATCTGCTCGGCGGCCTGTTGCAGGTAGATGTCGCCCACCATGTGCCCCAGGCTGTCGTTGATCTGCTTGAAGTTGTCCAGGTCCACCGACAGCACGGCCACCTTGCGATCCTCGCGCCGGGCGCCGTTGATGGCCATGCTCAGGCGGTCGCGCAGCAGGACGCGGTTGGGCAGGCCGGTGAGAGCGTCGTGGTGGGCCTGGTGCTGGATCTGCGATTCCTTGGCCTTCAGTTCCGTGATGTCGTGGAACACGGCCACGTAGTATTCGGTGCGCCCGGTGGGGCCGGGAATGGCGCTGATGCTCAGCCACTCGGGGTAGACCTCGCCGTTCTTGCGACGGTTCCATATCTCGTCTTCCCAGCGGCCTTCCTCCTCCAGCGCGCGCCACATGTCCTCGTAGAAGGAACTGTCATGGTGGTGCGATTTCAGGATGCGAGGGGTCTGGCCCACGGCCTCGTCCGCCGGGTATCCGGTGATGGTGGTGAAGGCCGGGTTCACCGCCACGATGGTGCCTTTCGGGTCGGTGATGCAGATGCCTTCCAGCGCGTTGCGGAGTACCCGCTCGAACAGCCGGGCCTGGCGTTCGGCGGCGCGGCGTCCGGAAATGTCGTGCACCACCACCAGCGTGGTCATGCCCTCGTCCTGCAGCAGGGACAGGGGCAGGGGCACCACGCTCACCTCGGCCTCGTGGCTGCCGTAGGCGGCTGCGCAGACCCCCTCCATGCAGAAACCGCCCGTGGGGCAGAAGCCGTTGGTCGGGCGGAAGCCGTCTGCGCCTTGCGGGGTGGCAACGGGCCGGGGGCACCCGGCCAGCAGGTTGTTGATGCTGGCCTCGATGTCCGGCGGCAGCAGGTCTGCCGTGCGCAGGGACAGCAGGGTTTCGCGCGGGTGGCCGGACATGCGTTCGGCGGCGCGGTTGCAGTCCATGATGCGGCCCCCCTCGCCGCGCACGTACACGGCGTCCGGGGCCAGTTCGAACAGCGCGCGGAAGCGGGCGGTGCTTTCGGCCAGTGCGGCGGTGCGCTGGCGCACTTCTTCTTCTATTTCGGCCTGGACAAGGGCGGTAACGTCGAAGGCCAGGCCCAGCACCGCACCCGGTCCGGCCACCTCGGGCGGCAGGGGCAGCTTGGTCACGCGGAACACCCGCTCGACCTCGTCGTCGGGCAGCATGCGTTCGCACAGCAGGGGGGCGCCTTCGGCTGCCACGCGCCGGTCCTCGTCCAGCAGGGCGCTGGCCACGGCATGGGGAAAGATGTCGCGCGGGGAAAGTCCCACCACGTCCTTGCCGGGCATTCCGGCCAGGTTGGCGTACAGGTGGTTGGCGGCCAGGTAGCGCCCCTGGCCGTCGCGCAGGAACAGGGCCACCATGGGGTTGTCCAGCAGGGCGCGCAGCAGGCCGGTCGTCTGGTTGCCGGATGCAGGTTCGCCGGGTGTCGATGCGGCCGGCGCGCTTCTGCCGGAGTTTTCCGGGTCCGCTGGCCCCCCGGCGGCGCGGTGTTCCTGTTCCTCGTCCCGCATGTCGTCCTGCGTATGGCGTGGCATGTGCTGCGGCATGTCGCCCGTCATTCGGAACCCCCCTTGAAAACACGGCGCACGTGGATGTCCAGATGGCATGCTATACCAGAAAGCACGGGGGGCCGGAAGAGGTGCCGCGCGTCCATTCGCCTGCCAACCCTCCCCATTCGCCGTTCCCCGGGAGCCAGCCATGTGTCCGCCATGTGTTGTCATGCGCCAGTCGTCCGGGCGCATCGCCGCGGGGACGGCCTGGTGCGTCGTCGCAAGGACGGCCTGGCGCGGCAGGCGGACCGGAGAGCGAACCGGCACGGGGGTTGCGCAGGTTGCGCCAGTCGTGCCATTGTGCATGCATTGGCATCCCCGCGCCATGTTGCAAAGCCGTTTTCCCGGCCCTGTGTAGTCCGATGCCGTCCGATACAGGGAGACCACGGCGACGGCGGGGGACGCACCCACGCGACGCCGTCGGCGCGCACAGCATGAAGGAGTCCGCGTCATGTCCTACGCCCGGATACTGCTTCCAATGGATGGTTCGGAGCATGCGCGCCTGGCCCTGCGCCACGCGGTGAACCTGGCCCGTTGCTGCGGCGCGGGCCACATCGTGCTCATGCACAGCTTTGGCGAGATTCCCGCCCTTATCGGCGGCGAGGCGCGCGAGGAACTGGTGCGCGAATGCACCCAGGAGGCAGAGGCCCTGCTGGCCGAGCCGCGCGCCCTGCTGGACGAACTGGGCGTGCCCAATTCCGTGCGCATCGTTGACGGCGCCCCCGGCAGGGCCGTGGTGCGCGTCTGCGAAGAAGAAGGCTGCGACACCATCGTCATGGGATCGCGCGGGCTGGGCGAATTGGGCGGCATGATCATGGGCAGCGTTACCCATCAGGTACTGCATCTGGCCAAGGTGCCTGTGCTGGTCGTCCGCTAGGCAAGGAACGACCTTCGTGGCCCGTAGCGTGCCTTGCGTGCCGCAGCGCAACGCAACCCGGCGGGGTGCGGCATGACCCCCCTCCCGGCGGCCGCCCAGACCACCCTGCAATGGGTGCTCATTTCCGCCATGTACGGGGTGTCCGTGTACGCGGCCGGGCACGCCCTGCTGCACAAGCGCGACCCCCGCGCGGCTCTGGGCTGGATTGCCGTGTGCCTGACCTTCCCCGTGGCCGGGCCGCTGCTCTATTTCCTGTTCGGCATCAACCGCGTGCACAGCCGCGCCGCCCGCCTGCTGGAAGAATCGGAAATCCGCCGCCTGCGCGAAGGGGGGCGCCTGCATGGCGGCCCGGCCCGCCACGAGCCGCCGGGGGCCATGCC
>NZ_VRYY01000319.1 GCF_015731765.1 Nitratidesulfovibrio oxamicus | reverse complement strand
GCGTGTTGTCCGCAGCGCGCGCGGCGGACCTTGGCGAGGCCATGGATCACCTGCTGGGATTGCGGGCGCGGTCGCAGGCGGCGGCGCTGCGGGGCGGCGCGGTACCTGATGACCGGGTGCGACCCGACGAACTTTCCGGCCTGGAGCGGGAACAGTTGAAGCAGTGCTTCAAGGTTGTGGCGGACTTCCAGGACATGCTGCGGCGGCGTTATTCCCTGCATCTGATGACCTGACCGGAGCGGAGAGCGCATACATGCACGAGGATGTGATCCGTTTCCTGCGGGGGGTGCCCCCGTTCCAGTTCCTGCCGCGCGCCCGGCTGCGCACGCTGGCCTTCGGCACGCAGGTGGCGTTCGTTCCGGCGGGCGAGGCGCTGGAAAGCGCCACCGAGGACGGCATGCCCGTGCTGCACGTGGTGGTGAAGGGGGCCATTGCGGTGGGAAGCGCATCCGCCGGACGGAATGGCACGACACAGGACGGGGAGACGCTGGGACCGGGCGCGGTGTTCGGCTGGCCCTTCGGACGGGCGGGGACTGTCCCCGTGGCCGGTCAGGCCGAGATCGGCTACCGGCTGGCTGCATGGGCCGCCACAGATACGCTGTGTTACCTGCTGCCGGTGCGGACCGTTGCCGATGCGCTGGACGACAGGCCCGACCTGCGCGAATTGCTGGCGCCCGGCTTTGGCCCTGCCTTGCTGGATATGGGCGTGTCGGTTCTGGCGCGGCGCAGCGGGCTGACCTGGCAGGGCGGACGGCCATGGCAGGGCGTTACGGCGGGCGAGGCCATGCCCGCCGGTTTCGCGGCGGCGCCTGTCCACGTTTCACTGCACGAGGCGGCCCGGCTGATGACAGCACGCCAGCGTAGCGCCATCGTGCTGTTGGACGACGACGGCAGGGCGGCGGGCATCCTGACCGACCGCGATTTCCGTTCCCGGGTGGTGGCGGGCGGGGCCGACCACGCCCTTCACGCCAGCGCCCTGATGTCCGCGCCGGTGCTGTGCGTACAGGCCGGAACGCCGTGCCTGGACGTTATGCTGCTCATGGCCGGGCGCAACATCCACCACGTGGTGGTGGTCGAGGGCGACGAGCCGGTGGGCGTGCTGTCTTCGCACGACCTGATGGTGTTGCGCGGAGTGTCGCCTACGGCGCTGGCGGAGCGGATCGGGGCGGCGGGAACCCTGACCGAACTGGTGGAGACAGCGCCGCGCACCGATGCGCTGGCCGTCGTGCTGTTGGCAGAGGGCGCGCGCGCGGCAACACTGTCCGCCACTCTGCCGGACCTGCACGACCGCATGATCGCTCGACTGTTCGAACTGGGCATGGCCGCGCTGGGGGCGCCGCCGCGCCCGTGGTGTTTCGTGGTCTTCGGTCCGGCGGCCCGGCGCGAGGCGTGGTTCCGCCACCGGCAATGGAACGGGTTGGTGGTGGGCGATGCCCCCGACACGCACGGCGTCGATGGCCGCGATGCCGACTCTGGCGGTACGGGCATGGATGACCGAGTTGCAGCCTACTTCGGCACGCTGGCCCGCTTTGTGCGCGACGGGCTGCGGGCGCTGGGATTTGCGCCCTGCCCGCAGGGACGCATGGCCGCAACGCCCGGCTGGACACTGACCGTGGCAGGCTGGCGGGACAGGTTCCTCCGGTTGGCGGGGGGGGAATGCGGCGGTACACATACTGGCGGAGGGGCGGACATGCCCCTGCACGCACGGCTGGGCATGTTCGACGTGCGCCCGGTGTGCGGGGATGGCGCATTGGGACTGCGGATGGCCGCCGTGGCCGATGCGGAACTGGCCGATGCTGTGCAGGCCGGGGCGCGCTGGCCGTTGGCTGCGGGACAGGCCGGGCGGGCAGGTCAGACAGGACGGGCCAGACAGATCGGACAGACCAGACAGGCCGGACAGGCAGGGCAGGCAGGAAGGGGGGGCACCCCGCGCGCGGAACTGCTGGCCAGGGTGCATGTCATGGCGGCGGGGCATGGCGTCCAGCCTCCCGCCACCCTTGCCCGGCTGGATGCCCTTGCGGATGAATTGGCCGCACGGGTGGGGGCGACTGAAGAGGTGCATGCCGGAGTTCTGCACGATGCCCGCCGCGCCTGCGAATACCTGCTGCTGCGCGCAGCCCATGCGGTGCTTGTCCGCCACGGCATGGGCGACGGAACGGGCGAGGGTGACGCAGGCGAGAACGATGACGACGAGAGCAACGCGGACGCGGACGATGCCGTGTCCATGGCGGGGGATTTCGCCGCCCTCTCTCCGGTGGCGGAGGGACCGGGCGCGCCTGCCGGTCTGGACGCACTGGCCCAGCGCCGTGCCCGAGAAACCCTGCACGCGCTGGACGGGCTGGCGGAGCATTGCAAGGCCGTCCGTCCGCCCCGGCGGGAAGATGGCGCGGGTTGCGTGCCCGCCGGTCACGCCCCGGTCAGTCCGGTCAGTCCGGTCACTCCGATCGCGTCTTCACGACAGGGAGGCAGGACATGAAGCGGCTGTTGCGCCGCCTGCTGTCCGGCAGCGGTCCGGACCCGGGCACGCCGTTGCGGGGGATGGTCTTCGTATCCGTGGACTGCGAGATGACCGGCCTGAACCCGGCCCGCGACGATCTGCTGGCCGTGGGGGCCGTGGCCCTGCGGGGCACGCGCATGGATCTTTCCGCCACCTTTCGCGGCCTGCTGCGCCCGGCCTGCCCGGTACGGCCCGAAGGGGTTCCCGTGCACGGCATCCTGCCCGGCGAAGCGGCCCATGGCGACGAGGCGGCGGCGGAACTGGCCCGACTGGACGACTGGCTTGCCGGGTTCGCCACAGTGCCTGACGCGGGGAGCGGGGCAGGGAAGGGGGCAGGGGTGCCGGTGGTGCTGTTGGGCTGGTGCCTGGGGCTGGACGAGGCCTTTCTGGCCGCAGGGCGCAAGCGGGCCGGACTGCCAGCCCGGACGCATCCCCGCTGCGACGTGCTGGACCTGTTCCGGCATGTGCGGGCCCGGGGCGGGGCC
>NZ_VRYY01000318.1 GCF_015731765.1 Nitratidesulfovibrio oxamicus | reverse complement strand
CCGTGCGCAGCCAGCAGCGGGTGGTGGTGCGCGTGGCCCCGGCGGACGAGCGCGCCGTGACCGAGGCGCTTGGGGCCATGCTGCAATCCGCGCCCGGTTCCGCCAGCTTTCTCGACGTGGTGGCCGACCCCCGCCTGGAGCGGGGGGCCTGCCTGCTGGAAAGCGAACTGGGCGTGGTGGACGCCAGCCTGGAAACGCAGCTGAAGGCACTGGAGAACGCGTTTCATGCCAAGATCCGCTAACCGCGCCAGCGCGGCGCGCGCCCTGCCTGCCGCAGCGGGAGGCCGCCATGGCCTTTGAGTACATCGGAGCCCTGCTGGAAGAGGCCGTGCACAGCGGCCCCACGGTGGAGGTGCGCGGTCGCGTGGAGCAGGTGGTGGGCACCATCATCCGGGCCGTGGTGCCCGGCGTGAAGGTGGGCGAGCTGTGCATCCTGCGCAACCCGTGGGAAGACTGGACCCTGCGGGCCGAGGTGGTGGGCTTCGTCAAGCAGGTGGCCCTGCTGACCCCGCTGGGCGACCTGCAAGGGGTGTCCCCGGCCACGGAGGTCATCCCCACCGGCGAAATCCTGTCCATACCCGTGGGCGAAGACCTGCTGGGCCGCGTGCTGGACGGACTGGGCGAACCCATGGACGGCGGCCCGCCGCTGAAGCCGCGCACCCGCTATCCCGTCTATGCCCAGCCGCCCAACCCCATGCAGCGGCGCATCATCGACCGGCCCATCTCCCTTGGCCTGCGCGTGCTGGACGGGGTGCTCACCTGCGGCGAAGGGCAGCGCATGGGCATTTTCGCGGCGGCGGGCGGCGGCAAGAGCACGCTGCTGTCCAGCATCATCAAGGGCTGCTCGGCGGATGTGTGCGTGCTGGCCCTTATCGGCGAACGTGGCCGCGAAGTGCGCGAATTCATAGAGCACGACCTGGGGCCGGAAGGCCGCAAGAAGGCGGTGCTGGTGGTTTCCACCTCGGACAGGTCGTCCATGGAACGCCTGAAGGCCGCCTATACCGCCACGGCCATTGCCGAATATTTCCGCGACCAGCGCCGTAGCGTGCTGCTCATGATGGATTCCGTGACCCGCTTTGGCCGCGCACAGCGCGAAATCGGCCTCGCGGCTGGTGAGCCCCCCACACGGCGCGGCTTTCCGCCGTCGGTGTTCTCCACCCTGCCGCGCCTCATGGAGCGGGCGGGCAATTCGGACAAGGGGTCCATCACCGCGCTCTATACCGTACTGGTGGAAGGCGACGACATGACGGAACCCATCGCCGACGAAACCCGGTCCATCCTGGACGGGCACATCGTGCTTTCGCGCAAGTTGGCCGCCGCCAACCACTATCCGGCCATCGACGTGCAGGCCAGCGTCAGCCGCGTCATGAACGCCATCGTGGACAAGGAGCACAAGGCCGCTGCGCAAAAGTTGCGCAAGGTGCTGGCAAAGTACGCCGAAGTGGAGCTGCTGGTGCAGATCGGCGAGTACAAGCGCGGGTCGGACAAGGAGGCGGACGAGGCGCTGGACAGGGTAGCCGCGGTCAACGCCTTCCTGCGCCAGGGGCTGGACGAGCGCAGCGGGTTCGATGACACGCTGGCCGCCCTGCGCAAGGTGGTGGAATAGTTCGTGGCGACGCCCTATCCGTTGCAGCCGCTGCTGAACGTGCGCCACTTTCGCGAGAACGGGGCGCGCAACGCCCTGATGGCCGCGGAAGGCATGCTGCGCGAGGCCGTGCAGGCGGCGGAGGACCGTCGTGCCGAACTGGAGCGTTACCGCGCCTGGCGGCCCGGCGAGGAAGAACGCCGCTACGATGCCATCATGGGCACGTCCATGGCCATGGATGACCTAGACCGGTTCAAGGCGGGGCTGGCGGCGCTGGCGCAGGCGGAATTGCAGCGCGAACAGGCCGTGGCCGACGCCGACCGCCGCGTGGAGGAATGCCGCAAGGCCGTGGCCGATGCGCGCGCCGCCGTGGCCAAGGCCCGGCGCGAGGTGGCCAAGATAGCGGCGCACAAGGACATCTGGAGCGAGGAGATGCGCCGCGAGACCGAACGGCTGGCGGACATCGAAATGGAAGAGTTCAAGGCCGTGCCCGTGACCACGTCGGACGACGATGACGGGATGGCGTGACGGAGAGCACCATGGCCGATTTTCTGAAAGTGGATGCAGGCAGGCTGGCCGAGGCGGCCGCCGCCCAGGCGGGTGCACAGGGGGCCGCCGGACGGCGTGATGCGCCGCCGCAGGAGCGCGACGTGGACGCCTTCGACCGGGCCATGGGTGATGCCCGGGACGGTCAGCCCGGCTCCGGCGTGTCCGGTGACCGGGACGCGTCGGGTGACAGGCGGGTTGCCGGTCGCAATCAGGACGACCGCAGGAACTCCGAACAGGGCGGCAAGGGCGGCGACGACACCGACCAGGTGGACGACGGGATGTCCGCATCGCCGTTCCAGTTGCTGGGCGGGGCCATGGAAGGGATGTTCCGCCGCGTCGGCCCCGACGGGGCCGATGGCGCACAGGCCGCCGCGCAGGCTTCCGCCCCCGCCGCCCCCGCCGACCCCGCTAACAGGGACGGGCTGACCTCTTCGCTGGTCGAACGCATCCTGGTCTCCACGCCCGAATCGGGCGGCAACGAGGTGCGCATCCTGCTGGGCGATGCCCTGCCCGGCACCGAAATTCGCATGACCCGCGGCCCCGACGGCATGCTCATGGTCGATCTGGCCACCGACGACGCCAACTCGTTCCAGACCCTGGTGGCCGCCCGCGCAGAGCTGAAGGCCCGGCTGGACCAGCTGGAAAAGGGCGGCGTGCGGGTGGAGGTGACGGATAACGCCCGGCAGGACGACGGCAACGCCGACCGCAGGTCGGCGGGCCACATGGACTACGACCCGGACAACCAGAGAGGACGGCGTGGCTGAACACCTGCACCAACCCGAGGCCGCCGCGCCACAACCCTTTGCGGCCCGCCCGCTGGCGCCGGGCGCGGCGCGGCTGCTCAACGTGCTGTGCA
>NZ_VRYY01000317.1 GCF_015731765.1 Nitratidesulfovibrio oxamicus | reverse complement strand
CGCCGGCGGCATCGCCCGCCCAGGCAAAACGGCCCGCCACCACGCAAACCGTGGCCTCGGCCAGCCCCGCACCCGCCGCCATCACCGCCGCAGCCGACCTGACCAAGGCCCCGCCCCGCCACACCGAACTGGACTTCAACCTGTACAAGCTGGGCACCGGCAACGGCCCCACCGTGCTGGTGGTGGGCGGCATACAGGGCGACGAGCCTGGCGGTTTTTCCGCCGCGTCGCTTCTGGTGACCCATTACGCCATCACGGGCGGATCGGTGTGGGTGGTGCCCAACCTCAATTTTTCCAGCATGATCAAGCGCTCGCGCGGGCCCAATGGCGACATGAACCGCAAGTTCGCCGCCCTGCGCAAGGACGACCCGGAATACGACACCGTCTGCCGCATCAAGGACATCATCCTCGACAAGCAGGTGGACCTGATCCTGAACCTGCACGACGGCAGCGGGTTCTACCGCCCCCGGAACGAAGGCCCCATGCGCAACCCCATGCGCTGGGGACAGAGCGTGATCATCGACCAGGCCACCCTGCCCGGCGCGCGCCACGGCGACCTTGCCGCCATGGGCCAGAAGGCCGTGCGCGAGGCCAACGGCGGCCTGCTCAGCCCCATGCACGAGTACCACCTGAAGAACACCCGCACGGCGGAAGGCGACCACGAGATGGAGAAGACCCTGACCTTCTTCGCCATCCGCCACGGCAAGCCCGCCTTCGGCATAGAGGCCAGCAAGGACTTTTCCACCGAACAGCGCGCCTACTACCATCTGCGCGTGTTGGAATCGTTCCTGCGCCAGATGGGCGTGGGCTTCAAGCGCGACTTCGCCATGACCCCGCGCGGCGTGCTGGCCGCGCTGGAAAGCGACGTGGCCGTGGCCTTCTTCGATCAGCGGCTGTACCTGCCGCTGGACGACGTGCGCGCATCGCTGGGGTACATTCCGCTCAAGAAGGGCGAAAAGGTATCGTTCACCGCCACCAAGCCCATCCTGGCCGTGGTGGACGAGGACGACGGCTACCGGGTGTTCTACGGCAACCGGGCGCTGACGCGCATCACCCCGGAATGGCGCGAATACACCGAGGGCCCCGGCTCGCTCTCGCTGGACGTGGACGGCCGCAAGCTGGTGGTTCCCTTCGGCAGGATGGTCACCGTGCGCGATGCCTTCACCGTGCACCCCGTGGACGGCTTTCGCGTCAACGCCATCGGCGCGCAGGTGGCCCGGCCCGACGCGCGCGACGACAGCGAATGCGACGTGGCCATCCGCAAGAAGGATTTCCAGAACCGCTTTTCCATCGACAAGTCGGGCAACATCTACCGGGTGGAAGTGTACCGGGGAGAAAAGTTCGCGGGCATGATCCTGGTGCGCTTCGAGGGTGGGGCCAAGCCCGGCAAGCGCGACATGCGGCCTTCGGTGGCGGGGAAGGAGAGCCTGCTGGGGTACTAGCCCTGCCGCGCAATAGCCCGAAAAATATCAAGAAGCCCCTTGCCGCCATGGCAGGGGCTTTTTCCGTTTCAGGCTGCGTCGAAAATTATTTCGGCACCTAACAGATTCTCCTTGACCGCCCCGGCGGATGCCCGTATCCAATTTGTTAGGCACCTAATCAAAGGCAAATCAAGGAGACCCAAATGAACATTTCCACCACCGAAAAGCTGTTTCACCAGCTACACTATTGCATGAATCTGCTGCACCGGGGCCATGGCCCGCACGGTCCGCATGGCGGGCGCGGCGGCGCACATCGCGGACAGGGCCGGGTTCTCGCCATGCTGGCCGAACGGGACGGGCTGAGCTCGCGCGACCTGGCGGCCCTGCTGCGCGTGCAGCCCCCCTCGCTCAGCGAACTGCTGGACAAGCTCTCGCGCGACGGCAGCATCGAACGCCGCCGCCACGAGGAAGACCAGCGCATGAGCGCCGTGTTCCTGACCGAAAAGGGCCGGTCCATGGTGGACGAGGTGCGCCAGGCCCGCACGGACGCGGCGGAAGCCACCCTGGCCGGTCTGACCGCAGAGGAGCAGGACAACCTTTCCGCGTTGCTGGACAAGCTCATCGCCTCGCTGGAGGCCAGGGAAGGCGAGACCGGGGCCTGCCGTCGCATGGGCGGGCACGGGCATGGACACGGCAGGGGCCGCCACGGTTGCCACGGGGGCGAAGACGCCGTTGCTGAAGGCGGGCGCGGCGGCCAGCATGGGCATGGTCCGCATGGACATGGACATCACGGGCACGGTCCGCATGGGCAGGGCTGCTGCCATGCGGCGCACGGCCCCGACGGTCCCCAGGGCCGCGCCGATGCGGAAGGTGAACGCGGCGGATGCTGCGGGCATGGACACGGTCGGGGACGCGCCGGTCATGCCGGTCATGCCGGTCATGCCGGACAAGGCGGACAAGGAGGCCGGGTTGGCCGCGGACGCCACGACGGGTTCGGCCCGCACGGACCGCGCGGCGACCGGGGACCGGACGCCGAGACGTCCCCCGTTGCCCGCGACACCGACGCGCCGGAAAACTTCGCGCCGGAAAATTTTGCGGCGGATGCGGAACGCGACGCCTGATCACGCCGCACCTCCGTGCGCATTTGCAAGAAAAGGGGCACCACGGCCACAGCCGGAGTGCCCCTTGGCCTTGGGCGTAACATGCCCGCGCCCTGCGGCACGGTGGCGCGTTGATGCGGTAGCGCGCCCCTGATGCAAAATGCCGTGCCTGCGGGGCCTGACGGCACCCCGCCCGCGCCGTTGCGTCCGTTCGCCGATTTACGGCATCCCTCGCCGCCCCATGGCGCCCTAGGGCGCGTCCCCGGGAAACACCACCCGCCCGGCCCGCGACAGGTCGTACCCCTCGAAGCCGTCGGCCAGGGCGCGGAAGCGCGCGTCCACCAGCATGCCCAGAAACAGCTGCACCCCCCGGTCGAAATAACGGGCGCGGGGCACCAGCAGGTCGAACCGCTCGCGCTGCACCGGCACGAAGCCAAGCCCCAGCAGCCCGGCCACGGCGCGGATGCCGGGGGCCG
>NZ_VRYY01000316.1 GCF_015731765.1 Nitratidesulfovibrio oxamicus | reverse complement strand
CGCGCGGGGCATCGCCGCGTCCACCCTCGCGTTCGCCGGGCCGACCCGTGGGGCGGCCATCCTTGCGGTTGCGGTTGGCGGAACGGGAACGGCTGTCACGCGTATCGTCGTTGCGGGCATCGCGCGGCGCGTCGTCGCGCGCGTCGGTGCCCCAAAGGGGGTGCTTCTTGGGCATGTGTCGCTTTCGCCCGGATGGGCGCGGGTAGACGGGTTGCGTTGGATGGGCGGCATGAGGTAGGGTCGGGATGCCGCATACACCGCAGGTACCCTTGAACGTGCTTCCACGCAAGGGGCCACGGTGCCGCACTCGCCGGGCCGACAGGCGCCGGGACCAGCCGGAACGCGGCGCACGACCCGACACACGCTCCTTTTCGCGGCCTTCTTCCGCCGCTCCCAACACATCCGGAATATCCATGCAGCGAACCAGACTCCTGTCCTCTGCCCTGCGCGCGCGCCGTGCCGTCCGGCACGTGCTTGTGCTTGTGGCGGTGGCGTTGTTGGCCGCCGGCTGCGCGCCCAAAAAGAACCTGTCCCCCAGCCAGCAGGCAGAGGCCTGCCCGGCACCGTCTGCCGCCACTGCTTCCGCCGCAGAACCCGAAGAGGTGGTGGAACTGCCCATTCCGCCCGCCGACGACGGCGTGCCCTTTACCCCGCAGGAATGGGCGGCCCTCAACTCCACCGGCGAACTGGACAAGGACCTCACCCCGGAGGCCCGGCGCGACGTCGAACTGCACTTCAAGTATTTCACCCACCGCGCGCGCGGCACCTTCGAACGCTACCTGAAGCGTTCGCAGAACTACCTGCCGCACATCCGCGAAGTGTTCCGCCAGCAGGGCATTCCCGAAGAAATCGCCTACCTCGCCATCGTCGAAAGCGGTTTCAATCCCAACGCCGTGTCTTCGGCGGGTGCGGCCGGAGTGTGGCAGTTCATGCCGTACACCGGCATGCGCTACGGGCTGTCGTACAACTGGTGGATGGACGAGCGGCGCGACCCGTACAAGTCGGCCCGCGCGGCGGCGGATTATCTGCAAAAGCTGTACGGCGACTTCGGTGACTGGCGCCTGGCCATGGCCGCGTACAACGCGGGCGAGGGCAAGATTTCGCGGGCGCTGGAGGGCACGGGGGCCGAAGATTTCTTCGACCTGCGCGCCAAGAACCACATGCTCGACGGCAAGGCCCAGTTGAAGGACGAAACGCGCCAGTACGTGCCCCGGTTCATCGCCGTGGCCAAAATCATGCGCAACCTGGAATCCCTGGGCTTTCAGGCCCCGGACTACAGCTGCGCGCCCAAGCTTGAAGCCCTGCGCGTGAAGCCCGGCACCGACCTGCTGGCCCTGGCCCAGGCCATGGGCCAGAACTGGAACGACTTTTCGGCCAACAATCCCGCCTTCCGACGCTACATTTCGCCGCCGGACGCCCACGCCACCGTCTATGTTCCCCCCATGCATCTGGAGGCGGCAGCCGCCTTCCTGGCCAAACCGCAACAGCGCAACTACGCGGGCTGGCGGGTGTACAAGGTGCGGTCGGGCGATACGCTGGGCCAGATCGGCAAGCGTTGCGGCGTGCCCGTTGCGGTGCTGAAGCAGGTCAACAAGTCCAGCGGCAAGCTGAAGGTGGGGCAGGAACTGATGATCCCCGGCGGGGGGGGGATGTCCGACTTCACCGCGCAGGCGGAGCCGCCTTCGTCCAGGTCGGGCAAGGCGTCCAAGTCGGGCAAGCCCGATCGGTCAGACAGGACGCCCGTGACCAGTACCCGCGTCATCGCCGAGCGCCGCGCCAGCTATATCGTGAAACAGGGCGACACCCTGTACGGCATCGCCAAGGCCCAGGGCAGCAGTGTGGAAACCCTGCAGAAGGCCAACGGGCTATCCGGCATCGCCCTGCAACTGGGGCAGAAGCTGTACATCCCCGACGCCGGGGCAGAGGCTACGGCCATCGCCCGGCAGGAAGCGGAGGCCGCCAACAAGGCCATTGTTGCCAGCGCGTCGCGCGGGGGCGCCGAACGGGCATCCGCGCCCGTGTCCGTGGCTGCCGCGTCCAAGGGGGCTGCCGCCAAGCCCGCCGCCCAATCCTCCGCGCCGCTGGGCCGGGCCATCGTGTACAAGGTGCAGGAAGGCGACACCATGTGGGCCATTGCCCGCAAGTTCAACGTGCCGCCCAAGGAGCTGCTGCGCTGGAACAACCTGGAGCGTGATGCGCAGTTGAAGCCCGGCGACCAGATCACCGTGCACGCCGCCCAGTAGCGTCGGTCGGCAGCGCACGGACAGCGCCCCCGGAGCCGTCCGATGACGATGCCTGATAGCGGTGCGCAACAGCATGCGTGCATCAGCGCCCCGGCCTTGCCGGGGCGCTTTCGTTTGGTCGGGGCATTTCTTTTTGGCGGCGCAAAGCCACGGCTGGTGCGGGTAGAAGCGGACACGCGAAAATAAAATCAACGGGCTGACGAAAAACCTGTTGACGCCGGGTGGGGAAGCGCATAGATACCCCCTTCGCCGCAACGAACTGCGTTCGACGCGGCCTGCTCTTTCAGCCGGATCAATATGTTGGCGCTTTCCTGATCCCCTCGCGGGGTTCACGGGGTCTTCGAGAAAAAAACGAAGAAAACGAAAAAAAGCGGTTGACACCTGGCGGGGCGCTGGGGCATACATGCTCCTCGCCGCGACGGGAAGCCCCGGCGGGGCGACGGGCCGCAGGATGCTGCGGTTCACGGAATCGGTTCTTTGACAAGTAAATAGCGAGTCGGGAAGGAATCAGCCTTTACGATAAGTAATCAATCGTACGGGTGCCTCAATTACGAGGTGTTCGTGCGACTTCAGTTTTTCAACTGGAGAGTTTGATTCTGGCTCAGATTGAACGCTGGCGGCGTGCCTAACACATGCAAGTCGTGCGTGAAAGGGCTTCGGCCTGAGTAAAGCGGCGCACGGGTGAGTAACGCGTGGATGATCTGCCCATGAGTTGGGAATAACGGCTGGAAACGGTCGCTAATACCGAATACGCTCCGATTTCA
>NZ_VRYY01000315.1 GCF_015731765.1 Nitratidesulfovibrio oxamicus | reverse complement strand
CAGTTCGGCCAGCTTGGCCAGCGAGCGCGCGGCCACAGAGCGGGGCGCCGCCTCGCACAGGGGCACACCCTGATTGATGGCCGACACGGCCGCGCCGTAGTCGTCGCCCACGGTGGCGAACACCTTGCGCTCCAGCAGCCGTTCGGCCTCCGTCAGGTCCACCCCGGCCTGGGGCGACATGCGATTGACCACCAACTGGATGCGCGCGGCCACGGCGGGAGCGGCGGTGGCCACGTCGTCCAGCAGGCGGCGTGCGCCGGCCAGGGCGGGCAGGGCCAGGTCGGTGACCAGCAGGATGGTTTCCGCCTCCTGCATGGAGACCAGGGCCAGTTCGTCGGCATAGGGGCCGCCGTCCACCACGGTGACGGCGTACAGGGCGCGGGCCAGGTCCAGCACGGCCTTCACCGCGCGGGGGCTGATGGCGTCCAGGTCGTCGCCCGTGTCGGGCGAGGCGTATACCTCAAGGCCGCTGGCGTGCCGTTCGGCAAGGCTGCGCAGGAAGGTGGCGTCCAGGCGGGCGAGGTTGCGCGCGCCGTCGGCCCAGGTGCGGGAATATTCCATGTCCAGGAACAGTGGCACGTCGCCCTGGGGCAGGCGCATGTCCATGAGCGCCGCCAGCGGCAGCGCGGCGGGCGCATGGGCGGGGCCGCCCGTGGCCAGCGCCGTGTCGCCCATGGCCTGCATGTCGCGTGCGGCGTTGACGTTGCGCCCGGTCAGATTTCTGCCCGTCTTCTTCGCATCGGGTGCGGGGGCGTTGCCAGCCAGGGAGCGCGCGGCAAGCACGGCCAGGTTCACGGCCACCGTGGTGGCGCCCACGCCGCCCTTGGCGCCCATGATGTGGATGAGTCGGCCACCCGCGGAGGCAGGCGCCGCCGCGGGGCTTGCTGCACGGGTGGTACGACGGCGGCGCGCGTAGCCTTCCAGTGCGGCCAGCACCTCGTCCGAGCGGAACGGCTGGGACAGGAATTCGCTGACCCCGGCGCGCATGGCGCGGATGATCAGGTCCGGGTCCTTCTGGCGCGAGGCCACGAACACCTCGCCCACGCGGGGATCGGTCACCAGCGAGGCGATGGATTCGAAATCGTCCTCAAGGTCGTCTCCCAGTTCCAGGACGACCAGTCCGAGGTCGTCGGCTTCACCGGGGGAGACCAGGCGGAAACCATCCTGCCGGGCGAGGACGCGGGTGAGTTCTTCGCGCGTGGCGAGGCGCTTGGTGAGCAGGCAGACGGGATGGGTGATGTTCATGGCGGATTCTCGCTACTTGCCGATCTTGAAGCGGAGGGTGTTGCCTTCGTCGGGCTTCTTCTCGCCTTCGCGCATGGTTTTCATGACGCGCTCGCCCACCCGGCCATCCAGGCCGATGACGGGATCGTCGTCCGCCGGGCCGGGGTTCAGCCGCTGGGCGTCGCGCTGGGCGCGAAAGGCCTCGCCCTGGGTGAAGGTCCATTCGGAAATGGGCGAATCCTTGGACGGCCCGGCGCAGCCCGCCAGAGCGGAAAGGACGGTCAGGACGGAAAGGACGGACAGGACGCGGAAGACCGCAAGCAGGGGCCGCAGGGCAGGAGAGATGATCCGGTTGCGGGCGCTCATTTCGTGCCTCCCTGTGCATGGCCGGGCAGTACGTGCCCGAACTCGCCCTCCATGCCCGAAGGGGCATCGGCGGAGTTGCGGGGATTGGCATAGGCGGCGGGTGCGGTAATGGCCGGGGCCGCGCCTTCCATCTTGCCCTGGAGGAAGAATTCGAATTCCGATGGCTCGCGAAAGCCGTCGGTGGGCAGCTTGGCCGTGGCGCCGTCCAGCGGCTTGGCCAGGCGCGGGGTGACGATGATGACCAGCTCGGTCTCGTTCTTCTGCCAGTTGCTGGAGCGGAACAGCGTCCCCAGCAGGGGCACGTCGCCCAGCACCGGATACTTCTTGATGTTCTCGCGCACTTCGTCGCGCAGCAGGCCCGCCACGGCAAAGCTCTGGCCGTCGGCCAGTTCCACGGTGGTGGCGGCGCGCCGGGTGGAGATGGCCGGAATGGTGAACCCGTTGATTTCGATGACGTTGGTGTAGTCCAGTTCCGAAACTTCGGGGCTTACGCGCATGCTGATCAGCTTGTCCGAAACCACCGTGGGGGTGAAGCCCAGGGTCACGCCGTACTTCTTGTACTCGATGGCCACGGTGCCCAGGCCCTGCGGCACGGGGATGGGGATTTCGCCCCCGGCCAGGAAGTCGGCATTCTCGCCACTGCGGCAGATCAGGGTGGGTTCGGCCAGCACCTTGACCAGGCCGTTCTGCTTCAGCACGTCCAGAAAGCCCATCAGGCTTGCCCGGCCAGAGGTGGCGCGGAACATGCCGGTGACGTTGGGACTGATCACGGCGCCGGTGGGGCCAACTCCCACCACGCCCTTCTGACTGTCCAGGGTGAACAGCTGGTTCAGCATGCCGAAGGCGAAATCGTTGTTCCAGGCGTAGGTCAGGTCGATGCCCAGGCGTTCCAGCACCGACTTGCGCATTTCGGCCACCTTCACTTCCAGCATCACCTGGTGCACGCCGCCCACCTGCATGAGGTTGGTCACCTTGTCCGGGGCGTACATCCTGGCCACGTCAAGGGCCGTGGTCATGCCCGCGCTGCTGCGCACGGTGCCGGCCAGGGTGATGGATTCGCCCACGGCCATGACCATGATGTCCTTTTCGTCGGGCAGCACGCGGTGCAGCATTTCCTTCAGCTGGGCCAGGTCCGGGGTGACCTGGATGTCGTAGACCTGGGTGATGACCCCGGCCCCGTTCCACAGGGTAAGCGTGGCCCCGCCCGGTTTCTTGCCGGTGACGTAGACCTGCTGGGGCGACAGCACCACCACGCCCGCGATGGCTTCGTCGGACATGGAAACCCGCGCCGCTGGCTGCGCGGTGCGCACCACCATGGACTTGCCCACGGCCAGCGGCACGGCCTGGGGGGTTGCGTCGGCCCGGGCCTGTGCGACGACGGCCAGCAGCAGCGCGGTGGCCAGCACGGCGCATGCCGCG
>NZ_VRYY01000314.1 GCF_015731765.1 Nitratidesulfovibrio oxamicus | reverse complement strand
CCGCCAGCAGCAGCGCGCCGGTGGCGCCAAGGGCCAGCCCTTCACGGCTGAGCCACGCCGATTCCAGGTTGGCCAGGGTGCGCACCGCGCCGCCCATGTGGCCCAGATGGAACATGGCGGCGAACGCGCCCAGCGCCAGCAGCACAACGGCCGTCAGCCATGCCGTGCGCGGGGCCTGGGCCATGTCGGACCCGCCGTCTGTGGCCCATTGCCGGGCCGCCGTCAGGGCAACCAGCCCCACGGCGCCCTGGCTGAGCACCGTGAAGATCACGAGGGGAAGTTCCATGGAGTTCATGCGTCGTTCCTCCGTACCTCGCGCGGCTGGCGCGGGGCCTTGAAGCGTGTGGAGGGGTTGAGCCGCTTGGGTTCGGGATAGCCCGCCGGGTACTGCACCCAACCGTCCAGCCGGGCGGTGGAGATGTCCGCGATGGACAGCGCCCCTACCGGGCAGCTGTGCACGCAGGCCGGGTCCAGCCCGGCGTCGATGCGCTGCCAGCACATGCTGCACTTTTCGGCGCGCTTTTCCACGGGGTTCATCCTGGGCGCGCCGTACGGGCACGAACGCACGCAGTTGCCGCAGCCGATGCAGGCGTCCTGGTCGTGCACCACGATGCCGTCCTCGCGCTTGGTGTACGCCTTCACCGGGCACTGTTCGAGACAGACCGGGTTTTCGCAGTGGTTGCAGGCCAGCGAAAGCCACGCCCGTTCGCGGTGGGGGTAGATGGATTCACCCATGGGGTGCACCTGCCGCCACACGATGCCCTTCTGCTGGTGGTACACGTTCTTGCATGCCATGGCGCAGGTGAAGCAGCCGATGCACTTTTCCGTGTCCACGAGGAAACCGAGTTGCTTTTTCATGATTCCCGCTCCTAGACGCGCGCCACGTCGGCAAACTGGTCATGAATGGCCACGCCGGGCGCGCCGGTCTTCCATTCGCCCATGTCGGCGCTTTCCTCGTCCACCAGGTTCTGGCAGTTGTACGTGTTGTTCCGGAACCACGCCTCGTACAGCAGGATGTGGTCGCGCGGCATGTTGCCGGTCAGCCGCGCCCGCAGCCGGGTGGCCCCGGTGCGCGCCTTGACCTCGACCATGTCGCCGTCGCGGATGGAGCGGGCCGCCGCCGTTTCCGGGTGGATGTACACGATGGGTTCCGGGTTGAAGTCTTCCATCCATTCCAGGTTGATGAACTGCGAATGCAGGCCGAACTTGGCGTGCGGGGTCAGCACCCGCAGCGGGCCGAAGGGCTTGCGCCCCGGCACGTACACCGGCAGGGCGTTCAAGCCGTTCCTGGCGCAGATGTCCGACTTGAACTCGTACTTGCCGGAGGGGGTCAGGTACTTGCCGTCGGACCACGCCGGGCCGGGCTTTTGGGCCTTGGCCGGGGCCTTCAGCAGGTCTTCCATGGAGGCTATGCCGAAGTGGTCCTTCATGGCCTGGCCGCATTCGGCCATCAGCAGGGCGCGCGGGTCCGCGTCTGCCGGGAAGGTGCTGAAGCCGGGCGAAAGCTGGTTAAGCCGCGCGGTGAGCAGTTTGGCGATGTCCACCTGGCACTTGGCCTCGTGCAGCGGCTCGATGGCCTTTTCGTTGATGCCCACCCAGCGGTGCCAGTAGCCGGCGTTGGCGTTCCATTCCTCGAACAGGGTGGTCACGGGCAGCACGATGTCGGCCTGCTCCACGGTCTGGTTGAAGAACAGGTCCACCACCACGGTCATTTCCATGCGCGCCAGGGCCTTCAGCATCTTCTGGTGGTCGAATATCTGCGAGACGGGGTTGCACCCGGTGACCCACAACAGGCGCACGGGCGGGTTGTCCGTCGTCAGCAGCATTTCGGCCATCTTGTTGATGTTCAGCATGCGGCGGGCGTTTTTCACGCTGCCGTCGGGCGCGGTGGTCTGCACCCCCACGGACCCTGCGGGCGGCTGGAACGCGCCGTGCGCCCCGGTGAACACGTAGTTCAGCAGGCTGCCGTAGCGCGCGCCGCCACCGGTGACGCCGATGTTGCCGGTCATGGCGCACAGGGCGTCGATGCTGCGGATGGTGGCCCCGCCGTTGGTGTGGCGTTGCAGGCCGTAGCCCATCCAGATCGTGGCGGGTTTCGCCGTGGCGAATTCCTCGGCCACGGCGCGGATATTGTCCGCGGGGATGCCGGTTTCCTTGCTGGCCCATTCCACGGTGACGTTGTCGCGCAGGTAGGCTACGAATTCGTCGTAGCCGCTGGCGTTGGCGGCCAGCCAGTGCTGGTCGGCCAGCCCCTTGTCCAGGATGTGGCGGCACATGCCCAGTGCCAGCGCGCCATCGGTACCGGTACGTATCTGCCAGTATTCGTCGGCCTTGGCGGCCGTCTGGGTGAACACCGGGTCGATGCACAGGATCTTGGCCCCGCGTTCGCGGGCGGCGTAGACGTACTTCATGGAGTGGATGGAACAGTATGCCGGGTTGCCGCCCCACAGGATGACGTAGCGCGATTCTGGCATTTCCTCGGGGTCGTCGGCCAGCATCTTGCCCATGTCGTACGACTGGGCGTCGATGCCCGCGGGCCAGCACGGTGTACCCACCAGCCGGGTGATGTGGCCCATGGAGGCGAACATGCCGTCAGCCACGTTGGGGGTGACGCCCTGGTGCCCGGAGAGGCGGTTCAGCCCCACGCCCAGCAGCGAGCCGTCCTTCTGTTTGCACTCGACGATCTTGCGGGCGATCTTGTCGATGGCCTCGTCCCAGCTCAGGCGCTTCCACTTGCCGGTGCCGCGCCCCTGCTGCTCCATGGGGTACTTGATGCGGTCGGGGCTGTAGGCGCTGCCCACGTACGAGTTGCCCTTCACGCACAGTCCACCCCCGGTGAAGGTGCAGGCGGGGTCGCCTTCCACGAATTCCACACGCCCGTCCTTGACGTGGGACAGCATCATGCAGGTGTCGTAACAGTTGCGCGGGCACACCTGCCGGTGCACGGCATAGCCGCCCGCGTAGCCGCCGCCCTTCAGCGGGGCCGCCTGCGCCGGCCGCAGCAGGCCGCAGGG
>NZ_VRYY01000313.1 GCF_015731765.1 Nitratidesulfovibrio oxamicus | reverse complement strand
GCCCTCGGGCGTCCGAACCCGCCATGGCAAACGGGTCGGACGCATCCGCTCCCGATGCCGTGCGACCGGGCGGTGCCGAGCCCGCGAGGCCCGCCGTCATGCCATCGGACGGTTCCGAGCCCGCGAGGCCCGCCGACATGCCGACGAACGAGGCCGAGCCCGCGAGGCCCGCCGTTATCTGGCATGACATCACCACCCCCTCGCGCGACGCCCTGGGCCGCTTCCTGGCCCCCTACGACCTGCCCGACGACGTGACCGAGGCCTGTCTCTCACCGCGCCGCTTCCCCGAGGTCAGCGTGTTTCCCTCGGGCATCATGGTCCACCTGCCCACCCGCCACGACTGGGACGCCCAGCACAGCCGCTATCTGACGGTGCTCTGCCTGCCGGGCCGCATGATCACCCTGCACGATGAAGACATCCCCCTGCTGGACAAGCTGGTGCAGATGATCCGCTCCGGCAACGCGCCGCTCCAGGCCAGCGTGCAGGCCCTGCTCATCTTTCTGCTGGACGCCTGCATCGACGCCAACGTGCACTTCTACATGGAGGCCCGCACGCGCGTGGAACAACTGGCCGAACTGCTGGACGACTCCCCCGATGCGGTCAGCCCCGACGACATCCTGCCGCTGAAGCGCGCCATCACCCGGTTGTCCATCCAGTTCGAGGACCAGTTCTACTGCCTTGCCACGCTCCAGACATTGCAGGCCACCGCCCTGCCCCTGACCAGCCAGCGCGAAGGGCTGCGCGACATCATGGACAACCAGAACCACCTGGCCCGCAGCCAGGCCCGGCTGGAAATGCGCCTGCGCGACCTGTACCAGTTCTACCTGCTGCTGCTGCAACGCAACACCGACCACCGCATCCGGGTGCTTACCGTGCTTACGGCGGTGTGCATGCCGCTTACGGTCATTGCTGGCGTCTACGGCATGAACTTCCGCCACATGCCGGAACTGGACTGGGACTACGGCTACTACCTGGCGCTGGGCTGCATGCTGGCGGTGGCCGGGGGCATGATGTGGTTCTTCCACAAGCGCGGCTGGTTCCGGTAGGGACTGTCTCCCCATTGTCCTTTCACCCGCTGGCTTCCGCCCCCGAAAGGCGCGATGCGAAAAGGCCCCCGGCATTGCCGGGGGCCTTTTCATTGCGACGGTGGGGATGCGTTATCCCTGCGAGATTTCGATGCGCCGCGGCTTGGCCGCTTCCGCCTTGGGCAGGAACAGGTTCAGCACCCCGTCCTTGAGCACGGCGCGGATGCGCTCCCTGTCCACCATGTCCGACAGGGTGAAGGTGCGCACGAACTCCACGGCGTCGAACTCTGCGTGCATGCGCCGGTCGTTGCCCGCCGGGGCATAGCTGCTGCGCCCGGTGACGGTGACCTCGTTCTCTTCGAGGTCGATGGTCAGCCCGTCCGGCGGCACGCCGGGCAGGTCCATCAGGATGTGGAAGCCGTCGGCCTGCTCGATGATGTCCGTGGCGGGAGAAAAACGCTCGATGCGCGCGGCGCTGCCTTCGCGAACCGAAGCGGACCGTTCGGCGCCGCCGGTTTCACCGGTGCGGGCCACACTGGCGTTGCGTTCGGTAATGTCGGGCATCATTGCACACCTCCTGCCTGCGCTTCGACGGCGATCTTGCGCGGCTTCACGGCTTCGGCCTTGGGCAGGGTCACCCGCAGGATGCCGTTCTCGCTGCGGGCGGAAACGCGGTCACGGTCCACGGGCACGTTCAGGCTCAGGATTCGCTGGAACGATCCGGAAAGGCGTTCCTGCCGGAAGTATCTGCCTTCGGTGGCCTTGCGTTCGCCCTTGATGATCAGGTTGCGGTCGGTAAGGGTCAGTTCCACGTCTCCAGGCGCAACGCCGGGAACGCTGACGTCCACGGTGTAGCCGTCTTCGTTCTCGTGCACGTTCAGCAACGGGTACGCAGTGCGCCGCGAGCTGAACGAATGCAAACGCGACATCTCGTCGAACATCCTCTCGAAACTTTTCGGCATGTCGTACAGTGTGCTGAAGTCAATCACCATGATGGTACCTCCTTGGTTCGGCACGTTCATGATTTTCCATTGCCACAGTGCGGCGGCATGCAAATGTAACAGGATGGCCGCACCCTTTCCGGCAATTAGCTAAATCCGTCCGTGGCAGTGTCAACACCCCCGGCGCATACTTTGCTGTACGTCCATTTCCGGCGCGGCCCGAAACGGGGACGACCGCTTGCGCGACCCGCCCCTGTGGCCGCAGCCCGCGCCGGGCCTTGAAAAACCACTTTCGCCGGACGGTTGACCCGGCTTCGTGCTTCCTCTACATGGTGGGGCGCGCCCCCGCATTCCGCGGGGGCACGGCGATGCAAGGAGCACCCCATGCGCATTTCGGTGGATGTGGAAGCAACCCTGCCGGAGAGCCTGCGCGGCCCGGAAGGCGGCACCGGCCCCCAGGCCGCGCGCGAGGAACTTGGCGTCATCGCCGGGGCGGCACGCGGCCTTTCCGACGTGGTGCGCATTGCGCGCATCCTTGTACCCGAGGACTTCGGCGCGGCGCTGGCCGAGCTGGCCCCGGATCGCCACGCATCCCGCCCGCGCACCGCGTCTTCCGCATCTGCCGCCCCCGCAGCCACTACCGCAATGACTGCAGCCATCCCCGCCCCGCAAGGCTGGGTACTGGTCTTCCACCCCGGCATCTACGGGCCGGAACACGATGCCCACATGCGCTACGCCCTGTACTGGCGCGAACTGACCCGCCTGGTGAACAAGGGGCGGCTGCCCGTACCCCTGCGCACCGCCGACGGAGCTCCCCGGCAGGACCGCCACGCCGTGCTGCTCACCGCCGTTTCGCGCCTGTTCGGCGAATACGACGCCGCCCGCAAGGCCTGGGACTTTCGCGACGGGCTGCTGCGCAAGGTGCTGCGGCAGGAGCTTTCCGAGCGCGCCCGCACCGCCCTGCTGCACGCCTTTGCCGCAGACCTGGGCCACGCCACCTCGGCGGACGCGCGCACCTGGCTGCGCATGCTGGCAGACGACCATGCCCGCACCGGCG
>NZ_VRYY01000312.1 GCF_015731765.1 Nitratidesulfovibrio oxamicus | reverse complement strand
CACCGCGTCCCTCCCGCCCGCGCAGGCCGATACCCCCCGCGCGCTGTTCGCCCTGCATTGGCGGCGGCACGGACGACGGCCCACCCGACGATTCCTCCGACGGTCCCCGTGCCGGTCCGGACGACGCCATCCTGGCCTTCCTGCACGGTCGCCCCGGCGCCCATGTGGACGACATCTGCCGCGCGCTGTCCATGGGGGCGGCGGACGTGAGCTGCCGCCTTGTGTTGCTGGAGGTAAAGGGCGGGGTGCGCCGGTTGCCCGGCATGCGTTACGAGCGTATGTAGGAGGACTCGCTCCACGGATATAAACGGCGGGCAGGTGCCCAGCCGGAGAAGGATATGCAGAAGATACCGCTAGACCTCGCCGCGCCCGGCATGAAGCTGGCCAAACCCGTCACCAAGTCCGACGGGCTGGTGCTGGTGGGCGCGGGCGTTGAACTGACCACCACCATCCTGTCGCGCTTCCGCGCCAGCGGGGTGCAGTCGCTTACCGTGCAGGGCCGCCCCGTGGATCTGGGCGACGACGGCGGCAGCGACCTGGAACGCATCGCCGGGCGGCTGGACCACCTGTTCCGCAAGCACGGGCAGGACCGGTTCATGATCACCCTGCGCAACATGCTGCGCCGCTTCTTTGCCGAGCGTATCGCCGCCGCGAGGGCAGCGGAAGAAGCCGAGGCCGCCGCCATCGCCGCCGCGGCAGAGGCCGCACGCGAAGAGGCGGAAGCCCAGGCCGCGCAGAACCGCATCCCGCTGGTTGATGACGAGCCGGAAGGCGTGCCCGCCCGGCCCGAAGTGGTCAACGGCAACGGCGCGCCACGGGAGAACGGGCGATGAGCGAAGACCTGCGCACCATTTACAAGGGGCGTCTGCTGGCGGTGAAGGACCTGCCCACGCTCCCCACGGCGTTGCAGGAGGTCTCGCGCCTGCTGGAACTGCCCAACACCACCACCGACCAGGTGGCCAAGGTCATTTCCTTCGACCAGGTGCTGGCGGCCAAGGTGCTGAAGATGGTCAACTCTCCCATCTACGGCTTTCCGGGGCGCATCGGCACGGTAAAACACGCCCTGGTGCTGCTGGGGTTCAACGTCATCCGGGGGCTGATCATCTCCACCTCGGTCTATGACGACATGAACCGCGCCATGCGCGGCCTGTGGGACCACAGCGTGGGCTGCTCGCTGGCCTGCGGCGAACTGGCCCGTGCACTGGGCATGAAGGACCCGGAGGAATACGCCGTGGCCGGGCTGCTGCACGACCTGGGCAAGGTGGTGTCGGCCCTGCAACTGCCCGAGGCCAAGGCCAGGGTGGACGCGGTGGTGCAGGAACAGGACCTGCCGTACATCGACGCGGAAACGCAGGTGCTCGGCTTCGGGCATGACCGCATCAACGCCTGGCTGGCCGAACACTGGAACCTGCCCCCCGCCATCCGCGAGGGCATGGCCTTCCACCACAAGCCCATGAGCGCGCGCATCTACCCGCAGATGGCCTGCGTGGTGCATGTGGGCAACTTCATGGCCCGGCTGTTCGAGTACGGTTCCGGCGGGGACGACAACGTGCCGCAGCTTTCGCCGCACGCGCTGAAGCTGCTGGGCATGAACCAGAGCGCGCTGGAAGCCCTGCTGGACACCCTGTGCGAGAAGTTCGCCGATGCCGGGGAGCTGGGGTTTGCATGATTCCTGACGCTGCCGTGTCGCCAACGCAACCGCTTGCCCCATCGACGAGCCGATCGCCGCGCCTGATGAAGTACCGCGTGCTGCCCGCATGCCCGCTTCCGGTCCGCGCGTCATTGAGCACGTCATTGAGCACGCCATTGAGCGCATCATTGAGCACGTCATGGAGCGCGCCATGAGCACGCGCCCCTTGGGTTTCGGCGACACGGCTGCCGCAGGCGTACCGCGCTGCTGGCTGGTCACGGCGGACGGCTGTCTGACCGCCACCGTGCGCGCCCTGTGGGCGGCGGACGGCGGCCCGGAGGGACAGCGCACGGCATCTTCCCGCCCCATGGACTGGCGGGTGTTCGACAACGGGCGGGCCGTGCTGGAACAGTTCTTTCTCGATCCGCCGGACCTGCTGCTGGTTTCCGCCGCGCTTCCGGACATGTCGGGCGTGTCGCTGATCCAGTTGGTGAAGGGCGAGAACGTGTACCGCCAGGTGGCCACGCTGCTGGCCCTGAACGCCCCGGATGTTGCCGGGGTGGATTGGCAGGGCGTGGACGCCGACGATTTCATGGTGCTGCCCGCCGCGCCGGTCTCCGCAGAGGGTGCGGGGTGCATGCCCCTGCCGCCCCCGCTGTCCACGGAACTCGCGGCGCGCATCGAACTGGCCCTGACCCGCGCGGGCCGCGCCCTGGACGCCAGCCCCCTGACCAAGTTGCCGGGCAACACCTCGATCATCAAGTTCATTCAGGGGCTCATTGATCGGCGCATGGATTTCGCGCTGGCCTACGCGGATCTCGACAACTTCAAGGCCTTCAACGACAAGTACGGCTTTTCGCGCGGCGACGAGGTGCTCATGCTCACTGCGCGGCTCATCGCCACCACGGCGCGCGAGGTGCGCGGCCAACCCGCCTTCGTGGGGCATGTGGGCGGCGACGACTTCGTGTTCGTGACACCCGTGGACGAGGCGGAAGACGCCTGCCGCCGCGTGGTGGGGGCCTTCGACGCCATCGTGCCCGGCTTTTACGACGCGGACGACCGCGAGCGCGGGGCCATCGTGGCCCACGACCGGCAGGGGCAGGTGCGCACCTTTCCGCTGATGGCCGTATCCATCGCCGTGGTATGCAACCGGCCCGGCGACGGGCTTTCGCTGGCCCACTACGGCGAGGCGTCGTACCGGGCCAGCCAGGTGAAAAAGCTGGCCAAGGACAGGACGGGCAGTTGCTATGTCTTCGACCGGCGACAGGCGTGAGCGGGGCGGGCGCGGCGCATCCGGCGTATCCGGCGCATCCGGCGTATCCGGCGTATCCGGCGCATCCGGCGTATCCGGCGTATCCGGCGCATCCGGCGTATTCGGGGCGGCTGTCGGCGGGGCGGATGCCCCGGCTGGCCGTGCCACGCCG
>NZ_VRYY01000311.1 GCF_015731765.1 Nitratidesulfovibrio oxamicus | reverse complement strand
CGGGCCGCCACGGCGCGCTGGGTGACGGCCGTGTGCACCGGCACGCTGATCCTGCACGCGGCGGGCCTGCTGCGCGGGCGCAGGGCCACCACCCACTGGGCCTACGCCGAAGAACTGGCCCGCGACCCGCAACTGACCCTGCTGCCCGACATGCGCTACGTGCGCGACGGCAACATCGTCACCTCGCAAGGGGTATCGGCGGGCATCGACATGGCCCTGTGGCTGGTGGGGCAGATTCATGACCGGGACCACGCCCGCGCCGTGCGCAGGCTGATCCAGTACGACCCGGCCCCGCCGTATACGGCGGAAGTGTAGGGCAGGAGCAGGGCGCCATCCCGTGCGACCACGCGGGAAGGCGCCCAAACGGAAAAAGGCGTACGCGGTTGCGTACGCCTTTTGGCTTGCGGTGGCGTCCCCAAGGGGATTTGAACCCCTGTCGACGGCGTGAAAGGCCGTTGTCCTGGGCCAGCTAGACGATGGGGACACCCTGTGCGCCTTTCGGCGCGGAAGAGACGGATACTCCGAAGGTGCGGTGTGCGTCAAGCGAAAAAGATGGCGGCGCGGCAAGAGAGTGCGGGGGGGGCGGCGGAAGGGGTCATTTCCTGCCGCTGGTACCGTCCCGTTCCGTGCGTCCAGCCTGCTGCTTCGCCGCGGCATCCCCGATCTCGCGGAACATGCGCACATAGCTGGCATAGGCGCGGCCCACGGGCGATTCCGGGTCGAAGGCGCCCAGCAACCCGCCCAGATTGTCCGGCCTGGGCGGCACGCGCGGCGGGGGCGCGCTGCGTTCCACGCGCACTTCGTCCAGCGGGGTGCGGCGCTGCAGCAGGTGCACCTCCACCCGCTCGAAGTATGGCCCGTCGGACACGTCGTCCATGAAGGCGTTCACCCGCTCCAGGATTTCCGGCGTCAGGAAGGTCAGATCCTGCATGGCCATGTTGTCCTCTGCCCCCACCAGCAGGATGCGCTTGCGGTGCCCCAGCGGGTAGGCCAGCACGGCGATGTCCGTGCCCATGACCATGTCCCAGTTCTCCCACAGGCGCACGAGGCGCATCCGTTCCGGTGCGCCGCGCCGTTCCAGAAAGCCCCGCAGGGCCTCGCCTATGGTCTTCACGACGACCTCCGGCGGGCGAGTGCTGCGTGGAGCATGCGGGGGAATAGAGGGCAGTTGAGCGTCATGGGCGCGGTGTAGCATGTCCGGCCCGGAAACGCACCGGGCACGGAAGGGGGGCGCCCGATGCGGCATGAAGGGATGCGACCGGATGCTTCGTCCCGGCCACGCGTTGCCGCAACACGAACGCCACATGCGCCAACGTGCGGGAAAAGCGCCGAAAACGTCACATGCAACGGAAACGTGACGTCGCCGTAACCTGATCTTCGCCCCGGTGCCCCATGAATACGCCAGCCGCCGGGGAGGGTGGCGCGCCCCGACCGTCATGCGGGCACCTGTCCACGGGCGGATGCGGGGCACCCGACCGCGCTGCGTTCCGGCACAACGGAATGCCGCCGGACGGGTTTCCGCCGCCGCGTGCGCCTTGCGTACGCCCCACCTTCCGCTAACAGCCCCGGCCCGCATCCACGCCGGACGGGTTCATCCCCCGGCATACTTGCCGCGGGCATGCTTCCCGCTGGCACACCCCAAGGATGGGCGCATGCTTTCCACCCTTTCGTTCCGCACCAAGCTCATCGCGGGTTCGCTGGCCATGGTGCTGGTGACCATGACGGCCATGCTGGTCACCAGCCTGGTGGACGCCCGGCGCGGCTACCTTGCGCAGGGGCGTGCATCGTTGCGCAACGTTTCGCAGATACTCATGGAATCCGCACGGTTTCAGGATACGCTGAACCGCAACAAGATCGGCTCCGACCTCAAGCTGATGCAGTTGCAGTTCGGCCTGGCCGGGTTCCCCATCCCAGAGATTTTCATGGAGGTGGAGGCCGACCTGCGCGATGCCGATACCGACCGGCGGACCAGGGCCACCCTGCCCGGCTTCAAGCTGGGGGCAACCTACCTGCACCAAGGCACGGACCTCGTGGATCGCATCCGCGACCTGGCCGGGGTGGGGGCATCGGTACTGCAACTGCACGAAGGGCGGCTGGTGCGCGTCAGTTCCAGCGTGGCCGATTCATCAGGCTCCGCCCGCTGGACGTTCCTCGGCAGGGAGCACCCCGTGACCGCGGCGGTGCTGTCCGGCAACGGCTTTACCGGCATGCTCAAGGTGGGCGGCGAATGGAACCTCGCGGCCTACGCCCCGGTAAAGGGTATGGACGGCAGCGAGATACTGGGCGCGGTGGAAGTGGCCCGGCCCCTGCTGACGCCGGAATTCGCCGCCGCCGTGGTGCGCCACAACGTGGGGGGCAAGGGGTACTCCTTTGCCTTCGACGGGGCGGGCATCATCCTCATCCATCCCGATTCGGCCATGGTGGGCCGTAACGTCTTCGACCTGCCGTGGGGTGCGGCGCTGCAGCAGGGGGGAACCGCACAGGCCCGGGGCGGTTCCGCCGTCCGTACGGACAATGGAGGCTCCCGCGTCATCGCCTGCGCCATCAACGGCGAGGAATACGAAGCCTGCGCCGACCGTTACGCCCCATGGGACGTCACCTTCGTCACCACCGTCAGCCGGGCCGACCTGATGGACGGCGTGGGCGAGCGGTTGTGGCGCGGTGCGGCCATTGCCGCCGCCGTGGCCCTGCCCGTGGCCGCGCTGGTCATCTGGCTGATGGTGCGCCAGCTGATGGTGCCCATGCAGCGGCTGGCCACCCTGGCCCAGCAGGTGGCGCGCGGCAACTTCGACTATACCTTCGACTACGCGGCGGACGACACCATCGGGGCCACGGTGCGGGCCGTGCAGGCCATGGTGGGCGAACTGCGCATGCGCCTGGGCTTCAGCCAGGGGGTGCTGGACGGGGTGGTGGTGCCCTGCGTGGTGGTGGACCTTGCCAACAACATCACCCACGTCAACGCAGAGGCGTTGGCGGTGTTGCGGCGCGCGGGCGCCCCGGCGCAATGGCTGGGCCGCCAGCTGGGCGAGCTGGTGTACGGCAACGCCGCCGACGCCG
>NZ_VRYY01000310.1 GCF_015731765.1 Nitratidesulfovibrio oxamicus | reverse complement strand
TCTTCCGATCTGGGGGCGGCGTGTCCGGCGGCGCATCAGGCGGGGCGGGGAACGGCAACGGCGGCGGCATGCCGGGGGGAGACCTGGCCATCCATGCCGTGCACCCGGCGGGCATGGGCGAAGACCTCAGCCTGGATGTGGCCCGGCGCGAGGCCGAGGTGCGCGTGATCCTGAAGGCCATGCGCGCCAGCGGCGGCAACAAGGGCGAGGCCGCGCGCCTGCTTGGCGTCAGCCCGCGCACCCTGCGCTACAAGTTCAGCGAGTACGGATTGCGATTCTAGGGAAAACGGGGCGGACCGGGCTTGGTCATGCTTGGCCGGGGTGGCGCGGGGCGTGTGCGGGCCGGGCGGCGTTGTGCCGGTTCCGGGGGGCTGCCTGTCCGGTTGCCTGCCTGTCCGGTTGTCTGCCTGTCCGGTTGTCTGCCTGACCGGCTCGTGGGTTGTCCGGCAGGTTGATCTGCCTTGTCAGGCGACGGAAATGAGAACGGGCCGCAACTTTCGTTGCGGCCCTTTATTCTCGTGGTGCCGAAGGGGAGAGTCGAACTCCCACTCCCTTGCGGGAACTAGACCCTGAACCTAGCGTGTCTACCAATTCCACCACTTCGGCGCGGAGGAGTCGTATAGCCACAGGAGGGTGAGCTTGGCAAGCGGTTTTTTTGTCCGGCGAAAAAAAATGCCGATATATATGAATGGCGAGGGGGCACTGCCTTCATGTCCGGCCCTCTGGTTCGGCAGGTGAGCTGGCTGAGGGCGCGGCACAGGCTCGGTAGCTGGCGCGGCAAAAGGTCGGCAATTGGCGGGCCAGCACCGTGCGGCGCAGAGGTGCAAGCCTTGGCGGCCACGGACATGCCGGTCGCCTTGCCAAGGTGTGCCGGATGCCGCCTGACCGATCTGGCGCCCTGTCCCGTCCCCGGCCCGTGCACGCCGTCATTCACTCCATCGGGCACTCCATCGGGCACTCCATCGGGCGCTCCATCGGGCGCTCCATCGGGCGCTCCATCGGGTGCACCTTGGGGCGTTCATTGTCCGGGTGCTCATCCGTCCTTGCCGCCCGCCCTGCGCCTGTCCATCCCCCGCCCTTGAACCCGCGCGCCGTTTGGGGTAGCACGAGACGGCGCGGTGCCGGAACATCGACCCCGCGCCGTCAGCCGTTCACGCGGCCCCGCGCTGCATGCCCCTTGCCGCCCGATCTGCCGACATGCGCCGCGCACCATTCCGCCGTCACGAGTATTCATGGAAATCGCACGCGAATTACAGGAAATAGGCCTCGACCTCTCGCGGGGCAGCTGCGTCACCGTCGGCAACTTCGACGGCGTGCACAACGGCCACCGCAAGCTTATCGGGCGGGTCATGGCCAAGGCCGCCGCGCTGGGCGTGCCCTCGGTGGTGGTCACCTTCTGCCCGCACCCCCTGCGGGTGCTGGTGGGGCCGCACACCCCGCCGCTGATCACCGACTACGAGAAGAAGCTGGACCTGTTCGAGGCGCTGGGGGTGGACCTGACCCTGATGCTGCGCTTCACCCGCGAGATGGCCGCGCAGGAGCCGGAAGAGTTCGTGCGGCGCGTGCTGGTGGACGCCCTGCACACGCGCGAACTGGTCATCGGCTACGATTTTTCGCTGGGCAAGGGGCGCAAGGGCAACTTCGAACTGCTCCAGCGCCTGGGCGCGCAGTACGGCTTTGCCACAGAACGGCTGGACCCGGTCATCATCAACGACGCCGTGGTCAGTTCCACCCGCATCCGCGACCTGATCCGCGCGGGCGACGTGTGGGATGTGCGCCCGCTCATGGACCGCTTCTACGCCATCCGGGGCAAGGTGGTGCGCGGCATGGACCGGGGCGGCAAGCTGCTGGGCTTTCCCACCGCCAACATGGAGCCGCGCGACGAACTGATGCCGAGGCCCGGCGTGTACGCCACCTGGGTGCAGATCGACGGACAGGTGTATCAGGGCGTGACCAACGTGGGCTTCAACCCCACCTTCGACAACGCCCGGCTCAGCGTGGAAACGCACATCCTCGACTTCGATCGCGACATTTACGACTGGGAAATCCGCGTTTCGTTCGTGCATCGCCTGCGCGACGAGCGGAAGTTCTCCGGCCTCGACGAACTGGTGACCCAGATTCGCCGCGACGTGGACCTGGCCCGGCAGATATTGTCCGCGCCAGACGCGCGCCTGTAGCGTTCCGGCGGGATGCGTCCCGCCGCTTGGGCTGGACCCGTCGTCCCGCCGGATATTTCGCCCCGCCGCGAGCCCGGCCCCGTGCCGCGCAACGCGGCCCGCATGCCGCCGTAACGCACAGTGTCGCTGTGTGTTGACGGCGTGCACGCGTTACCGCAAGCCTGAAGCATCGGCGCCGGATGCGTCATGCCAGGGGCGCATCCCGTCAGGGGCGCATCCGGTCAGGGTCGCATTGGGTTCGGGACACATCCGGTCGGGTCACCCGCCAGGGAAGCACCGCCAAGGAAGCACCATGCTGCGCATGCTCAAGAAACCCGTGCACGAATTCCTGCGCCTGTACCGCACCGTGGCCTATGTGCGCCTTGGCGTGCTGGGCATGGGGCTGGGGCTGCTGTCCGGCTGCGCGGCCATCCTGTTCTTTCTGGGCATAGAGGCGGGCAAGCACTACATCCAGGTGGTCTGGGCCGGACTTTCGCTGCCCGCCCCGGCCGGAGAGACGCTGTTCGGCCATGCCGAGGCCGCCGCGCGCGCCTATCGCCCCTGGGTCATCGTGGCCGCGCTGGGCGTTACCGGGCTGGTCACGGGCTGGCTGGTGCAACGCTTTCTGCCCAACAGCCTGGACGGCATGACTGACGGCACCGACGCCATGATCCGCGCCTTTCACGCGGAAAAGGGCATCATCCGCAGGCGTGCCCCTGTCTTGAAGGGGCTTACCTCCATCTGCACCATCGCCGCCGGGGGCAGTGCCGGGCGCGAAGGGCCGGTGTCGCAGATCGGTGCGGGCATCGGCTCGTGGCTGTCCATGCGGCTGGGGCTTTCACCGCGCGAGCGGCGCATCCTGATGCTGGCGGGCGCGGCGGGGGGGCTGGGGGCGGTGTTCCG
>NZ_VRYY01000320.1 GCF_015731765.1 Nitratidesulfovibrio oxamicus | reverse complement strand
CCGGATAGGCAAAGCCGCACCCGGCATCCACGCGCACGGTGGCGGGCAGCGGCGTTTCCACGCGGGGTATGGCATCGCCGCGCACCTTGCCCGCCGCCACCTGGTCGGCATACTGCGGCAAACGCGCCATCCCGTGCGAGGGTATGCCCATGCACTCGGCGGCCACCAGCGCCCTGGCCACGGAGGATGCCGCGGCAGGCAGCACGCCCACCCGCTCCAGCACGGTGCGGCACAGCGCCGCGAGATCATCGGGCCTGAGGACTACGGTCATGGTTGCTCCTGCGGCAGCAAAAGACACACCGGGAACACTCCCTACGCGCGCAGGCGGGTCAGGGCCTGCTCCAGTTGCGCCGCCATTTCCGACAGCTCGCGGGTGGCCACGGCGGACTGCTGCATGCCGCCCGCCGTTTCCGCCGCGATGTCGTTGACCGACTGCACCGTGCGGCCAATCTGCTCGCTGGCGGCGGACTGCTGCTCCGCCGCCGCGGCGATGCCGTTGACCTGCGCGGCAGAGTCGCCCACGATGCGCACGATGGCCGTCAGCGCCTCGCCCGATTCACGGGCAGAATGCGTGGCCTCGCCCACCGCCGCCACGGAATGCTCCACCGCGTCCACGTTGCGCCGGGCCACGTCCTGGATGCCGCGCACGCTGCCGCCCACTTCCGCCGTGGCCTGCATGGTGCGTTCGGCCAGCTTGCGCACCTCGTCGGCCACCACGGCAAAGCCGCGTCCGGCATCGCCCGCGCGCGCCGCCTCGATGGCCGCGTTCAGCGCCAGCAGGTTGGTCTGGTCCGCGATGTCCGCGATCATCTCCATGACCTTGCCGATGGCCTCGGCCTTCACGCCCAGTTCCTGCATGTTGCGGCGCACCGCGTCCGATCCTGCCGCCACCTTCTCGATGGCGGTGACGGTGCGGGCCACCACCTGCGCGCCTTCTTCCGCGTTGCGGCGGGAATCGTCGGAGCTGCGGCTGGTGGCGGCGGCGCTGGCGGCCACCTCGGTCACGGCCGCGTTCATCTGGGTGATGGCGGCCAGGGTTTCGGCCATGCGCTGCTGCTGAACCTCTGCCCCGGCGCCCACCTGTTCGGCCTGGGCGGCCAGTTCTTCCGCCGCGGCGGCGATGCGCGCGGCAATGGCGTGGGCTTCGTCCGCCACCGACAGCATGGTCCGGTTGGCCGCCTCCACCCCGGTGCGGGCCTCGTCCGCCTGCTGCATGGCCAGCCGGGCCCGTTCCGATTCCTCGCGGGCGCGGCGCGATTCCTCTTCGGCGCTGGCAAGATGGGTCTTCAACGATTGCACCATGTCCACGATGTGGCCGTACACGCCCTGGTGCGGGCTGCCGTCGTCGATGTCGTAGTCGCCCTCGGTGACCCGCCGGGCAATGTCGGCCAGTTCGCCGGGGTCCTTGCCCAACTGGCGCACGGTGCCGCGCGGCAGGGCAAAGGCGATGACCGCGCCGATGCACATGGCGGCCAGGGCTGCCCCGGCCAACAGCCACGTTGCGGTACGCACGGAGGCGTCGGACGCCGCAGAGGCATGTTGCAACGCCTCGGACGCTGCGGCCTGGGTTGCGGCCACCACCTCCTGCTGGCGGTCCAGGGCCTCGTACTTGGCCAGCATCTGGCGCGAGAAAATGCCGAACAGGCCGGAATAGTTGCCCACGTACCCCATGAGTTCCTGCACGGCGTCCCGGGACGGTTCGTCGGGCTGGGCATCGCGCGCCGCCTGAAAGGCCTTGCGGGCTTCGGTCAGCCGCGCGCGGATGGCGGTGCGCAATTCTTCGGTGGGAGTATCCAGAAACTGTCCGGTCAGCACGCGCACCTCGGCAAAGGCGGCGCCCCCGGCGTGCAGCATCTGGTACCCCTTCAGCCGCCCCGCGTCGTGGGTGGCCTGCAGCACCCCGGCAAGCGTGCCGTCCAGCGTGGCCACCGTTTCCACCACCTTGGCGGCGTTGGCGTCGATGCGCTGCCGCATGGCGATGGCCTCGTTCTGCGAGTTCACCAATTGGGCGAAGGCGGTCTTGAAGTTCTCCAGGTTTTCCAGCAGCCCCTTGCCGTCGGCCTGCATCCAGCCCTGCGTCAGTCCCGCGCCCGCCGCCTCGATGGTGGCGCGTGCGTCGTCCAGGTGCCTGTCCGTGGCGGCGGCGTGGGCCTGCTCGCCGCGCAGCATGAAGCGCCCCATGGAGGCTTCTGCCCCCGAAAGATGGCGCATGGCCGTTTCGATGGACGTGGAATAATTGCCGTACACGACCATCTCGTGCATTCCCCGCCACCCGATGCCGCCCACGATGGCCGTCAGCAGGAGCACTGCCATGAATCCGAGATACAGTTTGGTCTTCAGGAGCATGCCGCCCTCCGGAGCGCGTCTGGTTTTCTGCCTTGGGGACAGAGGAGCGCGCCCGCCCTTCCGGCGCGGCCCGCTCCTGCTTCGGACCCGTTTCCCCCTTCGTCATGCCGCCGACCCTTTCAGGGCGCGGCTTCCATCTTCACTCCTGCCCTGCCGCCGCGTTTCGCCCGCGGCGGCGCGTTCCGCCCAGGCCGCATGCCCCCCGGCAATCCGGCCCAGCCACAACGCATGTTTCCCCCCTGCCCTGATTGGCGGGCGGGGTGCCCCGTCGCGAACCCGCCGCATGACGAATCCGCACCGGTTCCCCGCCCGCAGCTTCAGGAGGAGACGAACAGGCTTGCTGGTTATTTCCTGTAGAAGAACGAAGAGTTGGCGTTCTTCACCACGGCCACGCGCGGTTGGCGCATCCCCGCCAGCCAGGTGTTCACGGTTTCCTGCATGTCGCCGGGCGTCAGCAGGCATTCGCGCAGCCGGGCCGGATCCAGGTCGGAATGCACCACCACCTCGAAGCTGGTGGTGGCCCGCGCGAACAGAAAGCCCTTGTGCGCGCCCATGCGGAAGGCGCCGGACTCGAAGTCCTTCTTCAGCGCATGAGCGCAGGGAAAACGCCGCACGTAGTCGTGGTACACCTCATCGCCAACGCCCTGGCCGCACTCGGCCACCAGCAGCACCTTTGCCCCCGGCGCGGCGCACTGCACCGCCGTGTTCAGCCCCTTCTGGGCCTGGTACAGGCAGAGGTCCTTGGGGGTGCCCCCGCACGAGGCGATGACCATGTCGTACGGCGCATCATAGGCAAGGCCGTACACCTGCGCGGTGACCTTGGCGGCGGCGCGCATGACCTGGGGGGGCCACCCGGCCATTATGGTCACCGGGCGCTTGGACGCGTCCAGCACCACGTTGATGGCCATGGCCACCCCGGCCAGTTCACCGGCCTCGTCCAGGTCGAGCCGCACGGGGTTGGTCTCTATGGCGCCCACGGTAGCCGCCGGGTCGCGCATCAGGCGGTGATTGGCCTCGATCATGGCCGCGGAGGCGCAACCGATGGCCACGCCCTTGGCCCCGCCGGTAAAACCCACGAACTGGTGCGCGTCCACCATGCCGATGACCAACCGAAGTTCAGCCGCGCCATAGGCGGCGTTGACCTCCACCGGGGTGCCACGCGTGGTGGCGCCGAAGCGCGCCAGCGCCGAATGCTCGGCATCATGGGCCACCACCCGGCAGCCGCGCATATCCTCCGGCAGCACGCGGGCCAGTTGGGCCTTGTCCGCCGGAGGGTGCAGGCCGCCGCCCACCACGATCACCACGTCTTGCGGCCTCAGCGTCGGGTAGGCGGCAAACAGCCGGTCCAGCAGCGGCGGCAGCAGCAACCGCACCGGCACTGGACGCGTTTCGTCGGGCACGGCGATGGCCACGGAGCGCGGGGCCGGGCGCTCTTCCAGCCGCTGGCAGCCCAGCGGCTCGTCAAGGGCGGCGTGCAGGGCGGCCAGGGGATCGGCCAGCGGCTGCACCGGGTTCGGTTCGAAGACGTCCACATGGACGGAATCGGGCAGTTCCAGGGGCACATAGCCGTGCCCGTACTTCAGGTCGATGCGCATGGAACGAAACCTCTCGTGAAGGTATCGGCAGTGGAAATGATTCCCCCCGCCGCGTGCAGCCCTTCCGGAAATGCACACGGCGGAGGGACGGAACGAACGCGCGGTGCGGCTGACGCTAGAAGAGCATGCCTTCAGGAGTGGGAACGCCCAACAGCATCGCGAACCCTATCCAGACGAACAGGCACAGCACCACGGTGAACGCGGCGGAGGCCAGGGCCTTCTTGCGCGTGCCGCCGCTGGCGTCGCTCAGCACCATGGACATGCCGAACAGGTACAGGGCGGAGGCAAGGTAGAAGCCCAGTACGGGGATGATGGCCACATAGGCGATGGCCCCGGCGGAAATCATGACCACACGCGTCACGGCCACGGGTTCGTCGTCCTGCGGCGCGTCCTCGCCCTTGCGCCCCTTCAGCAGGCCAAGGACGCACAGGTAGATGCCGCCAAGGGCCATGAAGATGATCAGCATCCGGGGGAACAGCAGGCTGACCCCCTCAAGGTCGCCGCTCTGGGCGTGGAACGCACCGGCAATGACCAGCACGGCGAGACCGGAGGCGATGTCGGCAACGCTGCTACGCATGGGTGGAGTCCTCCTTGGGCTGCGCGGTGTCGCAGCCGCAGTCGCGGCGCTTGCGCTTCCAGTCCAGCAGGAAGGGGGTGGCCAGCGAAAGCAGGGTGAGCACGATGAGCAGGATGGCGATGGGGCTTTCGAGGAACACGTTGATCACCGAACCGCCGGAGGCCTTGGACAGGTGCACGCACTTGCCGAGGTTCTCCTCGATCATGGGGCCAAGGATGATGCCGAGGGCCATGGCCCCGGTATCCAGGCCCACCCGGCCAGAGAAGTAGCCCAGAAAGCCGAAGACGATGACGATCCACACATCCAGCATGCTGTTGCGGATGGCGTACGACCCGATGACCGACAGCACCACGATGGCGATGGCAACGAAGGTCAGGCGGATGCTGAGCAGCTTGGTCATGACGCGGGCCAGCAAGAGGCCCACGGGGATCATCAAGAGGTTCACCGCGAACTGCGACATGATGAAGGTGTAGGCCAGGTCGCCGGTGGTGGTGAACACCTTGAAGCCGGGCTGGATGCCCTTGGCCAGCAGCGCGCCCAGGATGACCGCCGCCACCGCGCTGCCCGGAATGCCCAGGGTCAGCATGGGGATCAGCGAACCGCCAATGACCGCGTTGTTGGCGCTTTCGCTGGCGGCAAGCCCTTCCACGGCACCCTTGCCGTACTTGGAAGGATCCTTGTCCCAGCGTTTGGACTCGTTGTAGGCGATGATGGAGGCGATCTCGCCCCCTGCGCCGGGCAGCATGCCCACCAGGCCGCCGATGAGCGAGGAGCGCATCAGGATGACCTTGCAACGGCCCACCAACGCGCCGAAAACCTCGCGGAAGGCGCCGGGGGTAGGCTTGTAGTCGGCGATGAACGGCTTGTAGCTGCCGATCAGGTACAGCACCTGCGAGAAGGAGAACAGGCCGATCATGGCGGGGATGACTTCAATGCCCTGCACCAGCGGGTAGTACCCGAAGGTGAAGCGCGGCACCCCGGCGTTGGGATCGATGCCCACGGTGGACACCAGCAGGCCCATGGCGCCCGACAGCAGGCCCTTGACCATGTTGCCCGACGACATGACCGCGATGGTGGACAGGCCGAAAATGCACAGCCAGAAATTCTCGGGGCCGCCGAACTGCAGGGCGAAGCGGGCCAGCGGCGCGGCCAGGAACAGCAGCAGCGCGGTACCGATGATACCGCCAAAGGCCGACGACAGCAGCGAGGTGACCAGGCCGATGTCGGCCCGACCCGCCTGACACAGCGGCCAGCCGTCAAAGGTGGTGGCCACGGACGAGGGGGTGCCGGGCGTGCAGATGAGGCAGGCGGAGTTGGCCCCCCCGTAAATGGCGCCGGCATAGATGGCGCCCAGCATGATCAGGCCGCTGGTGGCATCCATGGCGAAGGTGGCCGGCACCATGAGGGCGACGCCCATGGTGGCGGTAAGGCCCGGCAGGGCTCCCACGATGATGCCGCCCGTCAAGCCGACAACCATCAGCAGGATGTTCAGCGGTTCGAACAGATGCCCTATGGCCGGTCCGATAAATTCCATCATTGCAAAGCTCCTTGGTACAGGGCGGAGAGGGATGGTACCCCGCTCCGGCGGTATCAGGGTTGGCTACTTCAGCAGGCCGGCCTTCTTGCATACGCGTTCCGCGTGTCACGTACGTCGCAAAGACTTTGCCATCCGTGTATCCGGCGGCTGGCCCGTCATCTTTCATGTCGACAAGATAGCAACGCGCTCCAGTGGTTCTGCGTGATACGGCCTGCACGTCGTTGGTCCCGACCGCCGTGAAGCCGATGAGCATGTTGGTGGGTTTTCGAAAGGCCTTGCGCAGACATCGTCGATGACAGCAAGTCGGATGACAGGCAGCACCGCGGGGCCAGCCGTGCAAGGAAACGCATCGTTACAAGAAGTTACCATCTCGGGGGCCGAGATGCTTTTGACCACAAACAGGCCCCCCGCCGCACGCAGCCCTTCCGGGAATGCGCACGACGGGGGGACGGAGCGAACGGCGCCGTGCGGCAGGTGCGTCTAGAACAGCATGCCTTCAGGAGTGGGAACGCCCAACAGCATCGCGAACCCTATCCAGACGAACAGGCACAGCACCACGGTGAACGCGGCGGAGGCCAGGGCCTTCTTGCGCGTGCCGCCGCTGGCGTCGCTCAGCACCATGGACATGCCGAACAGGTACAGGGCGGAGGCAAGGTAGAAGCCCAGCACCGGAATGATGGCCACATAGGCGATGGCCCCGGCGGAAATCATGACCACACGCGTCACGGCCACGGGTTCGTCGTCCTGCGGCGCGTCCTCGCCCTTGCGTCCCTTCAGCAGGCCAAGGACGCACAGGTAGATGCCGCCAAGGGCCATGAAGATGATCAGCATCCGGGGGAACAGCAGGCTGACCCCCTCAAGGTCGCCGCTCTGGGCGTGGAACGCACCGGCAATGACCAGCACGGCGAGACCGGAGGCGATGTCGGCAACACTGCTACGCATGGGTGGAGTTCTCCTTGGGCTGCGCGATGTCGCAGCCGCAGTCGCGGCGCTTGCGCTTCCAGTCCAGCAGGAAGGGGGTGGCCAGCGAAAGCAGGGTGAGCACGATGAGCAGGATGGCGATGGGGCTTTCGAGGAACACGTTGATCACCGAACCGCCGGAGGCCTTGGACAGGTGCACGCACTTGCCGAGGTTCTCCTCGATCATGGGGCCAAGGATGATGCCGAGGGCCATGGCCCCGGTATCCAGGCCCACCCGGCCAGAGAAGTAGCCCAGAAAGCCGAAGACGATGACGATCCACACATCCAGCATGCTGTTGCGGATGGCGTACGACCCGATGACCGACAGCACCACGATGGCGATGGCCACGAAGGTCAGGCGGATGCTGAGCAGCTTGGTCATGATGCGGGCCAGCAGCAGGCCGATGGGAATCATCAGCAGGTTCACCGCGAACTGCGACATGATGAAGGTGTAGGCCAGGTCGCCCGTGGCGGTGAACACCTTGAAGCCGGGCTGGATGCCCTTGGCCAGCAGCGCGCCCAGGATGACCGCCGCCACCGCGCTGCCCGGAATGCCCAGGGTCAGCATGGGGATCAGCGAACCGCCGATGACCGCGTTGTTGGCGCTTTCGCTGGCGGCCACGCCCTCGATCACCCCCGTGCCGTAACGTTCGGGATTCTTGTCCCAGCGCTTGGCCTCGTTGTAGGAGATGATGGAGGCGATCTCACCACCCGCGCCGGGCAGCATGCCCACAAGGGTGCCGATGATGGACGAGCGCATCAGGTTGACCTTGCAGCGGCCCACCAGGGCGCGCACCACTTCGCCAAAGGCGCCGGGCGCGGGCTTGTAGTCGGCGATGAACGGCTTGTAGCTGCCGATCAGGTACAGCACCTGCGAGAAGGAGAACAGGCCGATCATGGCGGGGATGACCTCGATGCCCTGCACCAGCGGGTAGTACCCGAAGGTGAAGCGGGGCACACCGACGTTGGGGTCGATGCCCACGGTGGACACCAGCAGGCCCATGGCCCCGGACAGCAGGCCCTTGACCATGTTGCCCGACGACATCACCGCGATGGTGGACAGGCCGAAGATGCACAGCCAGAAATTCTCGGGGCCGCCGAACTGCAGGGCGAACCGGGCCAGCGGCGCGGCCAGGAAGAGCAGGAACACGGTGCCGACGATGCCGCCGAACACGGAGGACAGCAGCGAGGTTATGAGGCCTATATCGGCCCGACCGGCCTGGCACAGCGGCCAGCCGTCAAAGGTGGTGGCCACGGACGAGGGCGTGCCGGGCGTGCAGATGAGGCAGGCGGAGTTGGACCCCCCGTAGATGGCGCCTGCATAGATCGCCCCCAGCATGATCAGGCCGCTGGTGGCGTCCATGGCGAAGGTGGCCGGCACCATGAGGGCGACGCCCATGGTGGCGGTAAGACCCGGCAGGGCCCCCACGATGATGCCCCCCGTCAGACCCGCGACCATCAGCAGGATGTTCAGGGGCTCGAACAGATGCCCGATGGCCGGTCCGATAAATTCCATCATTGTGATGCTCCTTGGAACGGACCGGGGAGGGATGGCACCCCTCCCCGGCGGTATCAGGGGCCGCTACTTCAGCAGACCGGCCTTTTGCAGCATGTTCCTGGCGAAGTCGTTCTGGGTGCGAACGTATGCCGCAAAGGCATCGCCATCCATGTATTCGGTGGGCTGGCCCGCCTTCTTCATGTCGGCGATGTATTCGGGGTCGTCGCAGATCTTCTTGAAGGTTTCGCGCAGGTAGTCCAACTGGGCCTTGTCGATGCCCTTGGGGGCAACGTAGGCACGGCGGATGTCGGACACCACGTCGAAGCCCTGTTCGCGCAGGGTGGTCACGTCGGGCAGGAAGGCGTTGCGCTTTTCGGCGGCAAGGCCGAGCACGGTCATTTCCTCAAGGCTGCGCATGACGTCGTTCAGGTTGCCGAACATGACGTCGATTTCGCCGCCCAGCAGGGCCGCGTTCTGGTCGGCGGCGCCCTTGTAGAACACTTCGGTGACGGGGAAGTCGAACTTGCCCTTCACGTCCAGGAACATCAGGTGATGCCCGCTGTTGGGGCCCACCAGGCCCACCTTGAGCTTGCCGGGGTTGGCCTTGGCGAACTCGAAGATGTCCTTGACCGACGTGAACTTGCTGTCGTTGCGCACGACCACGGCCTGCGGATCGTTCACGACCTGGCAGATGTAGGCGTAGCTGTCGATGGAGAACATGGCCTTCTGGACCATGGGCTGCAGCACAAGGTGCGGAATGTTGATGCCGCCGATGGTGTAGCCGTCGGGACGGGCGTTGGCGATCTCACCGAAGCCGATGGCGCCCCCGGCACCGGGCTTGTAGACGAACACCCACTGCTGGTCGGAATACTTGTTCCAGTACTTCTGCATGATGCGGGCCTGCACGTCGCTGGACCCGCCCGCCGTGAAGGCGATGACCATGTTGATGGGCTTTTCTGGATACTTGGCGTAGGCATCACCGGCAACAGCAAGGCCGAGGACGAGCAGCGCCGCAAGGGCAAGTCGCGCAAGGAAACGCACTTTCATGGAGGGCTCCTTTTTCGGTCTTTGAGTTCAAGGCACCTGTCGATGCTCCCCCTCGGGGGGAGCGAAATTCTGGCAGCGCCCGTACGAACCGGCCCTACGAAAGGCGGGAGTGGGAGCGGCGGTCCCCTTGCATGCCTGTGCGGCTGCTGCGCCGTCCCGCGGGATCACGTCGTTGGCGGTCCCGCCCCTTGCTGGTTCGCTGTCATGCAATGCATCTCATCACTACGCGCGCTACCTGTGACGGTCCATGTACCCCGGGGCGCCCAGCAGGTCTGGAGCGACCGGGGCTCCGCTGTCCCGCCCCGGCGTGCCACCGACCGGAGCGGGATGCCGCCCTGACGACCGTCGCCAGGGCGGCAGCGGAGGCTAGGCGCTTTCGTACAGACGGGTAAGGACGAACTCGCGGTGGCCCAGCACTTCGGCGGCGGTGTTGCGGCCATTGGCGGTGCGGATGGCCATTTCCACCAGCTTGTCGCCGGCGCCGTCCATGGTCAGTTCCTTGCGCAGGATGCCCGACACGTCCACGTCGATGTGCTCGCTCATGGTGCGCACGGTGCGCGGGTTGGCGCACAGCTTCACCACCGGCAGGATGGGGTTGCCGATGACGTTGCCCTGCCCGGTGGGGAACAGGTGCACCACGAAACCGGCGGCGGCGCACAGGGTCACCATTTCCGCGGCGGCGGAAGACGAATCCATGAACCACAGGCCGGGGCCGGTGGGGGCTTCGGCCTTGTCCAGGCAGCCCACGACCGGGGCCTTGCGGCCGATCTTCTGGATGTTGCCGAGGGCCTTTTCCTCGATGGTGGTCAGGCCGCCTTCGATGTTGCCCTTGGTGGGCTGGGAATCGGAAAGGTCGCTGGTCTTGTGGTCGTCCACAAGCTTGGCGTAGCGGTCGAAGAAGAACTGGAACTGCTTGCGCACTTCGTCGTTGGCGCAGCGTTCCAGCACCAGGTGCTCGCCGCCGGTCAGTTCGGTGGTTTCACCGAACAGCAGCGTGCAGCCCTGCTCGTACAGCTTGTCGAAGGCGTTGCCCACGGTGGGGTTGGAGGCGATGCCCGACGTGGTGTCGGATTCGCCGCACTTGGTGGACACCCACAGGTCGCTCACCGGGCATTCCACGCGCTGCAGCTCGGTGGCCCAGTGCATGAATTCCTTGGCCTTGCGCGAGGCGTTGCAGATGGTGTTGTGATCGCCGTTCTGCTCGATGGAGAAGCCCGCAACCGGCTTGCCGGTCTTGGCGATGCCTTCCACGATGCGGTTCGTCCACTGGGGTTCGATGCCGATGACCACCACGGCGGCCACGTTGGGGTTGCTGCCCACGCCGATCAGGGTGCGGAAGTGCAGGTCGAGGTCTTCACCGAACTGCAGGCGGCCACACGGGTGCGGCAGGGCCAGGGTGCCCTTCACGTTGTTGGCCACCGCTTCAGAGGCGGCGTTGGAAAGGTCGTCCAGGGGCAGGATGACCACGTGGTTGCGCACGCCCACGCGGCCGTTTTCGCGGCGGTAGCCGAGGAAGGTATTAGCAGTCATTGTACTACCACCTCTTGGTCTTGACGTTGTGAACGTGCAGGTGCTCGCCCTGCTTGATGGGGGCAACGACCTTGCCGATGTCGGTACCGTACTTGATCACGGTGTCACCCGCGGAAAGGTTCTTCAGGGCCAGCTTGTGACCGATGGGAATATCGTTGAGCACCTTGAAGGTAATGGTCCGGTCTTCGGCCATCACCCAACCGGTCAGGTCCTGACCGGCCTTGACGCCTTCAACAACCACGACGCCGACGGAATCGCCGTCTTCGTGCACCAGAAATTGGATCGACATGGGGTTCCTCCTTGGGGAGCGTTGTTGAGGCATGTGTATGATGTCTTATGCAAGACTGTCAACGCGAAACTTGAGCCTTTTTGCCCAAGCTTTTTTCATGATTTTACAACCCACTATTATATAAGATATATTTATTCAAAAGCAGGACCCGCACCCTCTCTCGCTGCATGCTCCGCAACATGCCTTGTACGGCAACATGCTGGTATTCCTACCCCACACTTTCATATTTGAGCGTTCAGTGAAATAAAGCACTAAAGCAATCGCCCCGCGCCAGTGTTGTTTGCTTGTTCAACCAAAACACCCGTATTGCTGCGCAAGGTCATGCAAACGGGTGTGGCAACGCAGGCCATGTGGGATTTGTGTCATGCCCTTTCGACGCGAGCAATCACACACCAAGTGGTATGGCGGACTTTCACACACCCTGCCCGGCATCGCAAATCACACGCGCCAGGCAACCCGGACGGGCCGGACGGGCCAGACGGGCCAGACGGACAAGCAGGAGCCATGCGGGGGCAGGACAAGAGCCGGACAGCCAGACCGGCGAACCTGCACGCGAGGCCCGTCCAAAAGCACAACGCGGGCCCCTGGGGGCCCGCGTTTGCATAATCCGGGCGGCACAGCGCGCCGCGCGAAAACCATGGAGGATGAAGGAGAATGAACCGGGGAGGCGAAAGGCTCGCACGCCGTTGCGGCACGGTCCCGATACCGTGCGCCGGATGTTGCGAGACACATGGGGGCACGAGGAGACGGCCCGGTGACCACGCCGCCTGCGGCATGCGTGGCGGAAAGGCTGCGGCACGCGGGCGGAACATGCCCTGTCGCGCCCTGCCTTGCGCTGTCCTGCTTGATCTTGCTTCCTCTCGCCCGAACAGGGGAAGACAGGCATGACGGGCATGCGCTCCTCCCGGTGAACCTTCAGGCATATGCCCAAGGGGCACCGGACGCGCACGCGTGCCGCATGATATGCCCCCTTGCGACGAGGCGCGCCGCAAGGGGGACCGAAGCGCCTGGGAACTAGGCGCTTTCGTACAGACGGGTAAGGACGAACTCGCGGTGGCCCAGCACTTCGGCGGCGGTGTTGCGGCCATTGGCGGTGCGGATGGCCATTTCCACCAGCTTGTCGCCGGCGCCGTCCATGGTCAGTTCCTTGCGCAGGATGCCCGACACGTCCACGTCGATGTGCTCGCTCATGGTGCGCACGGTGCGCGGGTTGGCGCACAGCTTCACCACCGGCAGGATGGGGTTGCCGATGACGTTGCCCTGCCCGGTGGGGAACAGGTGCACCACGAAACCGGCGGCGGCGCACAGGGTCACCATTTCCGCGGCGGCGGAAGACGAATCCATGAACCACAGGCCGGGGCCGGTGGGGGCTTCGGCCTTGTCCAGGCAGCCCACGACCGGGGCCTTGCGGCCGATCTTCTGGATGTTGCCGAGGGCCTTTTCCTCGATGGTGGTCAGGCCGCCTTCGATGTTGCCCTTGGTGGGCTGGGAATCGGAAAGGTCGCTGGTCTTGTGGTCGTCCACAAGCTTGGCGTAGCGGTCGAAGAAGAACTGGAACTGCTTGCGCACTTCGTCGTTGGCGCAGCGTTCCAGCACCAGGTGCTCGCCGCCGGTCAGTTCGGTGGTTTCACCGAACAGCAGCGTGCAGCCCTGCTCGTACAGCTTGTCGAAGGCGTTGCCCACGGTGGGGTTGGAGGCGATGCCCGACGTGGTGTCGGATTCGCCGCACTTGGTGGACACCCACAGGTCGCTCACCGGGCATTCCACGCGCTGCAGCTCGGTGGCCCAGTGCATGAATTCCTTGGCCTTGCGCGAGGCGTTGCAGATGGTGTTGTGATCGCCGTTCTGCTCGATGGAGAAGCCCGCAACCGGCTTGCCGGTCTTGGCGATGCCTTCCACGATGCGGTTCGTCCACTGGGGTTCGATGCCGATGACCACCACGGCGGCCACGTTGGGGTTGCTGCCCACGCCGATCAGGGTGCGGAAGTGCAGGTCGAGGTCTTCACCGAACTGCAGGCGGCCATACGGGTGCGGCAGGGCCAGGGTGCCCTTCACGTTGTTGGCCACCGCTTCAGAGGCGGCGTTGGAAAGGTCGTCCAGGGGCAGGATGACCACGTGGTTGCGCACGCCCACGCGGCCGTTTTCGCGGCGGTAGCCGAGGAAGGTATTAGCAGTCATTGTACTACCACCTCTTGGTCTTGACGTTGTGAACGTGCAGGTGCTCGCCCTGCTTGATGGGGGCAACGACCTTGCCGATGTCGGTACCGTACTTGATCACGGTGTCACCCGCGGAAAGGTTCTTCAGGGCCAGCTTGTGACCGATGGGAATATCGTTGAGCACCTTGAAGGTAATGGTCCGGTCTTCGGCCATCACCCAACCGGTCAGGTCCTGACCGGCCTTGACGCCTTCAACAACCACGACGCCGACGGAATCGCCGTCTTCGTGCACCAGAAACTGGATCGACATGTGTTCCTCCTTGGGGAGCGTTGGTGGAAACATATGTATGATGTCTTATGTAAGACTGTCAACGTCAATACGCCCCCTTCCGTGCACCGCAGCGCACATTTCCGACAACACATCGATATATCAGCGTATTATTTCGACACGCGCCGCACGCCTAACGACACAGCCCCCTGCCGGGATCCGGCAGGGGGCTGTGTCGAAGCTTCTGCGGCGCACATGACGCCTGGGCGCGGGCAATCGCGCGCGGGGTATCTGGCGGCACAAGGCCGCACCGCGAACGCGTCAGGCTACCCGGCCTGGGCCAGGATCAGCTCCACCTCATCCACCGATAGCCCCGTAGACCGGGCGATCTGGTCCAGGCTGCGCCCCTTGCTGTGCCCGTTCAGGATCACCTCGCGCAGGAACTGCGGCGAACGGCTGATGCCCTCGGCCTGTTCCAGCAGGCGGCGCAGGCCATCCGCCCGCTCTTCAAGCCGCCGGTCCAGAAGGCGCAATTGCTCCTGACGCTGGGCAAAGGTGGCCACCAGTTCCTGCTCAAGCTCCGCGTTCTGGCGCAGCCGCTCCAACAGTTGGGTCTGGTTGGCCTGCAGACGGTTGAGCAGCGCCTCCGACCGGCGCAGCCGCAGGAAAAACGCCAACAGCACGCCAAGCAGCGTCACTTCCACCACGCTGACGAGAATGATGAGCCACAGGGATACAGTCATGGGGGCCTCTGGGCGGCGGGCAGAGTGCATTGGCGGCACCGTGCCTGCCGGTATGTAGCCTGGCGGCAGAGCGGACTTCCGGACCGGCAGGGCGGCCCGGGCAACGCCACTGATCCTGCCGGATTCCGCCGAACTTTTCCAGTCGTAGCGTACGCTACAGGCCACGCCCGCCGCGCCGGGCTACGCGAAGCGCATGGTCCCACCTCCAAACCACGGGAGGGCACATGCACCCCGCCGATTCCACTGGCCCCGTCCCCTCTGCCACCACGCCCGCAACCGACCCCGACCCCATGCGCCAGATTGATGCCGCCGCCTACCTCCAGCGGCTGCTGGCTGCTCCCCGCCCCGGCGCGGACCGGGTGCTGGCCTTCCACGACCACCGCGTGGGCGGCATCTGCACCGACCCGCGCCTACTGCTGGTCCCGCTGGACGACCACCTGTGCCACCGGGGCGACGGGGTGTTCGAATCCATCCGCTACCGGCAGCGCCGCCTGTTCCAACTGGACCTCCACCTGGCCCGGCTGCGCCGCTCGGCAGACGCCATCCGCCTTGTTCCGCCCTGCCCGTGGGACGACCTGCGGCGCCGCATCATCGCCGTGGCCCGCGCGGGCGGCGAGGACGAAGGCGGCATCCGCGTGCTGGTGGGCCGGGGACCTGGCGGCTTCGGCATTTCACCCGCCGAATGCCCGCAGTCCAGCCTGTACATCATCGCCTGGCGGCAGACCGCCCCGCCGGAGGCATGGTTCGCCGCCGGGCTGTCCGCCTTCCGCAGCGTGCTGCCCGCGCATCGGGGGCCGCTTGCCGGCGTGAAGCACGCCAACTACCTGCCCAACGCGCTGATGATGGACGAGGCCCGGCAACGCGGCATGGACGTGCCGCTGACTTTCGACGCAGAAGGCCACCTGTCCGAATCGGCCATCGCCAACGTGGCCCTGGTGGACGCGGCGGGAACACTGGCCGCCCCGGAAGGCACGAGCGCCCTGCCCGGCACCACCCTGCACCGGGTCATGGACCTGGCCGCCGCGTTCATGCCCACGGACCGCCGGGCCATCACCGAGGCGGACATCCTGTCCGCGCGGGAATTCCTGATCCTGGGCACCGTGTACGAATGCGCCAGCCTGGTGCGCTACGAGGGCGCGCCCATCGGCACGGGCAGGCCCGGCCCCGTGGCCGCCCGGCTGCGCGAGGCGCTGCG
>NZ_VRYY01000308.1 GCF_015731765.1 Nitratidesulfovibrio oxamicus | reverse complement strand
GGCCTGCACGCCGGATACCGGCGAGGTAAGCGTAAGGCTGATGCCCGATGCCGCGTTGCCGCCCGCCCCTGCCGCCTGCGCGGCCACGGACACGGCAGCCGCGCCGCCCGTAACGGTGGCGTCCGCCGTGCTGGTGTACAGCACATCGTCCGCCCGGCGCAGTTCCGTCCCGGCGGGCACCACGGACCCGTTGGTGCCGGGCAGGCTGACGGCGCCAGCTGCGGCCACGGCAACCTTGCGCGTCACCCCCCAGATGCGGGCGTGTCGTTCCAGGTATTCGGCCTCTGCCGTGTCCACAAAGGGCTGACCGGCCAGCCAGTCGAGGTAGCCGTACTGCATGTGGGCCTGACCGGCGGTAACCCGGGCCAGCACGGCCACGACAGACCGGCGCAAGGGGGCATCGCCATCCAGCAGGCGGGCGGAAAGGTCCGTCTCCGCGCGGGAGACAAGCTGGCCAAGGGACGGACGGGGATAGGGCATGGGGCCTCCGTGTGCCTAGACCGACAGGCGGTATGCGCCGGTCAGGTAGCTGTAATCAAAGGCGGAAAGCTGCGTTGCTCCGTCAACTTCAAGCGCCACTTGCAGTTGCAGCATGCCGCGTTCCGGCACCGTGGCCGTCACCGTCAGGCCATCCACTCTGTGCTCGGTGAGCAGCCATTGCAGAGCTTCCGTGGCGTATTCGCGCGCGCGGGCCACCACCTCCGGCAGCTGCTTTTCGCGCCGCAGCAGCCACAGGCGCGAGCCGATCTTGTCCGGCGCGCCGGTCAGCTTTGGCAGGGTCGCGTCTGCCCACCAGCCCTTGCGGTCCGTCTCCCCGGCGGGCAGTTCGTCCGTGGCCTCCGCCTGCCGGTCGGTGAACAGGCTGACCACCACGGCGGTCAGCAGGCCGTCGTCCGTCAACAGGTCGCCGGATGCCACGGCCAGGTCCGCTCCGGGCGTGCCGAATGCCAGCAGGATGTCCATCTAGCCCCCCAGGGGCTGGTCCGTCTGGACGCCCGTGCCGTTGGATTTGTGGGTGTGGTGACGCAGGCTGACGGACCCGGCGGTGGCATCATCCGTCACGTGCAGGCTGCCCTGCATGGTCGAGGCGCACGTGCCCTCGCCCACCCCGCGAGAGGTGAACGACGGCGTATTGATGGTGGCCGACTCCGTGGCCGTGACCGCGTACCGCTTTGTCGTCATGGTCACATCCTCTTCCGCGTCCACCTCAAGGTGCAGCGTGGTGATCTTTATGCGCCGGTCGCGCATCAGGTGGATGGTATCGCCCTCGTCGGTGTAGATGGCCACCTCGCCCGGTTCCAGGCTGGTGAGCCGAAAGCGCCTGTCGTCCACGGCAATCACCACGCCGTGGGCGCGGTCCGCCCCCACGAACACGGCAATGCCCTCCGCCCCCGGCATGGGGTGCGCGGTGAATCCGTAGTTCTGGAAGCGCTCCACCCCGTCGGCCAGCTCGTCGGCCAGCAGGCCCACTTGCAGCTCCTGCATTTTGGGGCCATCGTCCACCCGGCGCACCGTGGCGCGGGCCACCATGCCGTGCAGGGCGCGGGTTATCCGCGAGGTCATGCGGGCAAAGGTCGATTGGTCCACTACCCGTTCTCCCCGTTCAGGATCTTCTGTTGCTCTTCCTTGGAAAGCTGCTTGGCGTCGCCCAGCAAGTCGCCGTCGCCCTTCTTTTCCTTTTTGAGTTTCTTTTCAAACTCTTGGGCAAAGGCGCTGGGGCTGCGCAGGGTAAGCTGGGTGGTGGTGCCGCCGTTGCCCAGCTTGTGGACAACACGCCCGATCATCAAATCCTTGTCCACGCGCAGCCAGGGCAACTGCACCCGGCACATGGCGTTGAGCGGCCACAGCGTGCCGTCGCCCTGCCGCCAGCCCTGCACGGTGACATCCACGGACGCACTGCGCCCGGCGCGCACGCTGGCTTCCCACTCCGCCCGGCGGCGGGCGGTGGCCGCATCCTTGGGGGCCTCGCCGCTGATGATGTGCGGGCGGTACCGGCCAAGTACAGGGTCCTTGGCGGTGGCCACCACGGCGGCCACCTTGTCGCCGCTTTCCGTGTCGCTGCCCTTGTTCTGGGCAAGCACGCGGTACTCGGAATAGCGGTCCTTGGCGTCGAACGAGGCCGATGCCTCCAGCACGTTCTGCCCCTGCACGATGGCGGTAGACGCCCGGCCGGAACCGATGGAGACGATGACGATGCCCCCGGCCGCATCTGGCATGGCCATCAGTTCGCGCTGGCGCAATGCGCGTTCCAGGCATTCCCACGCCGTTTCGCCCGGCTCCACCTTGTGCGTGGGGATGGGCGCGCCCTCGTTGCCTTCGCACCGCACCTTCACCCCAAAGGGCGCGGCAAGGATGCTGGCAAGGCGGCTGACGGTAATGGACTTCCACTCGCCCGGCTTATGGATGGCGGCACAGTCCACAAGGTCCGCGCTGGCATCGCGCCCGGCCACGGTGATGGCGTGCGCCCCAGCCCCGAAGGACGGGTTAGCCGAATCAATCCACCCCTTGATCAGGGTGTCCGATCCTGCCTTGATGACGCAGGCCATGCCCGGCGCAATGGGCAACGCCGTGGTCCCGTGCGCCCAGCGGTCGGACAGGCGCAGGGAAAAGGCACCGGACACGGCATCCACGGCGCGGGTGATGGAAACGTCTTCCCACCCTTCCCAGCGTACGCCGTCAATCTCCAGCGTCACGATTTCGCTAGGCATTGCGCAACACCTCCAGTTGGCCGGGCGGCACGAATCCGGGGTGGCGCACGCGGTTGCGGGCAAGTATCTCCGTTTCCACGTCCGGCGCGTCCCGGTCGGCCACGGTGCGGTGGGCAACCACCAGCGAGGGGGCCACCACCGGCTGCTGCACGGTCACCACGTCGGGCGCGCTGCCCGCGCTGTCGGCCAGCGCCTTGACCGTGGCTGCCTGAAGGTCGGTAAAGCTGGCATACACGCCATCGTCCGTCGCGCCGTCGAGCACGGTATCCACCGCGTCGGTCACGCCCTCGCGCAGGGTGGCGGCGTCCGCCCGCGATGCGGGGGTGGAGAGCGCGGCGGAACGCGCGGCCTCT